>JBDQKN010000024.1:0-13932 GCA_040263235.1 Ilumatobacteraceae bacterium | reverse complement strand
CGAATATGGCACGTCGACGCTGCCCACCAGGTCGGCAGCCGCTGGCGCTGGCGAGGAAGACGACAGCTGTGGACTCAGACGTGCAAACGAGTCGCCGAGCGACTCATCCACCTCGGAGGCGGCCCTGATCGAGACGGTCATGACCCGAACGGTATCTCGGCGGCCGCCCTCGGCGTGACCCATGGCCGATAGCCTCGGGAGGGTCATGGAGCCCGATACCCGGCACATCCGCTGGCACGCCCAACCTGAGCTGACCAATCCGGTCATGGTGGTCGCCTTCACCGGTTGGAACGACGCTGGCGATGCGGCATCGACCGCGGTCACCACGCTCATCGAAACGAGCGGTGCGAAGCCACTGGCCGAGGTCGATCCCGAGTTCTTCACCGATTTCGCCACCGTCAGGCCACACGTCCGACTCGACGAGGATCAGAACCGCAGCATCGTCTGGCCAACCGTGGGTGCCTGGTCGGCCTCGCTTCCGGGCGGCGACGTGATCTTCGTGCTCGGACCAGAGCCAGCCCTTCGCTGGAAGTTGTTCTCTTCAGAGATCACCGCTCTGGCACTGCACGCCGGATGTCGAATGGTGATCAGCCTCGGCGCACTCCTAGCCGATGTTCCCCACACCCGACCCGTTCACGTGATCGGCACCGCCAGCGACGACGACATGGTCGACCGCTTCGATCTCGAACGGTCCCGCTATGAGGGTCCGACTGGCATCGTTGGGGTGCTCCAACACGCGCTCACGACCGCAGGTCTCCCCTGTGCGTCGCTCTGGGCTGCGGTACCGGGCTACGCCGCACAGGTGCCATCTCCGAAAGCGGCAGCTGCTCTCATCGATCGCGCCAGCCAGATGATGGGCACCCCTGCTCCCATCGGGGGACTTGCCGCCGACATCGACGAGTACGACGCCCGTATCGAGGCACTCATCTCCGACGATGACGACCTCGTGGTGCATATCGAACACCTTGAATCGCTGGTCGACGAAATGGACGACGAAGATGACAGCGGCCCAATAGACCTCACCGAGTCAGATGATCTGCTCAACGAGGTCGAGCGTTTCCTGCGGGAACACGACGGCGACAACTGACAGACGGTCAGTGCTCGTCGCGCCAGACCGGCGAACGAGGTAGATCGAAAGCGCAGTCGAGCGGTTCGCCGCGGATTGCCGAGAACGCCATCGACTCCCACCATTGGGCCCCTGCCGTCACCTCGGGAAGCCCACCTTCTCGGAACCACCCCACATCGCTCGTCTCTAGTGGATGGCCCTTCAGTTCACCGCCAACCGCCCGACAGTGAAAGAGCAGCATGTACATCCCAAACCGCGAGAACCCCATCCGCTGGCCGTCGATCACCGAAATGAGTCGCACGGGTTCACAGTCGATACCGGTCTCCTCGGATACCTCTTTGACCGCTACTTCAGCGGGCGAGTATCCAACGTCGGCCCAACCGGTCGGATAGAGCCATACCCCCGACTCTCGGCGCTTCACCAACAGCATCTCACCGGCATCGTTGCCGACGACGGCGCCGATGGCCACCTTTGGTGTCACGTAACCCGGCACGCCCTCTCCGATATTCGACAACCATTCCTGAACGAAGTGATCGGTCTCACGAGCGGTCTCGAGGCCCTCGTCCAATTCAAAGGCGGCCGCCTTGATGTCAGCGGCAACGTGCAGTACTTCCTCATACCGCTCACGCTCGTAGAGGTTCTCGGTGAAGCCCATACCGGTCCTTGCGATCGCCGCAAGTGCATCGCTCCATCGAACGAGATCTCTCGAGTCCGGAACCGATCCAGCCATCACCGTCAACCTAGCCGTCAGCCGACCACGTGGAGAACGGCTCGGCGGACCTCCTCACGATGGAACGAATCGTCGAGGAGGGTTCCCGCTCGGGTTCGAACGTAGAACGTGTCAACCACTTCCATGCCGATCGTCTGAACTGTCGCGTGACGAATATCGAGGTCAACCTCGGCCAAGGCTTTCGTGATCCGGTGCAAGACACCAACCTTCGACACACAGTGCACCTCGATCACCGTGGCATTGCTCGAGGCACCATCGTGGAACACGACCCGCGGTTCGCTGGGAAGTTGAGCCTGGGTGGCCCGACGCCTCCGGTAGGTCCGAGCACGTTCAACCAGTCGGGCCTCGATGGCCAGCTGGCCACGAAGCGCTCGGTTGAGGTCCTCGATGACCGGTGACCAGTCGATTCCTTCCCGCGGGCGGATCACAAGGAATTGCGAAGCCGCCATCGCCGGGCGGCCGGCCTGCGGCTCGTCGGAGTGTGCTTGCGCGCTGGCCACATCGAGCCCGTGCAACGACAACACTCCGGCCACCCGAGAGAACGCGCCCGGTATGTCGGGGGTGACGACGGTGACGCGATCGTCCTCGGTCACCACCGAGGTCTCTCCAGTGGCCATGCGCTCAAGCGTTCCCGCATCGGGGAAGAGGCGCCACGTGACTTCGGTGACCTCGCCGCCACCGAGAACGTGCTGCACCCGCTTCACCAGGTCGTTGACAAGACCTTCCTTCCAAGTACCCCACGCCGACGGTCCAGTTGCCTTCGAGTCGCCCACGGTGAGCCCGTGGAGAAGTTCGAGACGAACCGAATCACCCACGGCCTCGGCCACCTGTGCGATGGTCGATGGATCACTCAGATCGCGTCGCATCGCCACATCCGGAATCAGGAGATGATGCTCAACCATCGCCTCGAGAACATCGATATCGGCTTCCCCAAGACCAAGCCTCGGACCGATGTGATCTCGCACCAGCGACATTCCAACCACGGTGTGATCGCCGGGATAGCCCTTGCCGATGTCGTGGAACAACGCTCCGAGCACCAGTAGATCGGGACGTTGCACTCGGTCGGCGAACTCGGCCACGTTCGCCGCAGCCTCCCAAAGGTGACGGTCGACGGTGAACCGGTGGTACGCGTTGCGTTGAGGGCGAGACCGCACGGGTCGCCACTCGGGGAGAATGCGCTCGATGAGCGCACGTTGGTCAAGGCTTTCGAGAACCGGGATCGCCGCGTGCCCTTCGAGCAGGAGGGCCACCAGATCGTCGACTGCACCCGCCGGCCAGGTCTCGGGCCAGTCGGGCATCTCTGCGGTGAGAAGATCGAGGCTGCGCCGACCGATTCGGGCGCCATTGCGAGCAGCGGCTTGCGCCACGCGCAACACGAGGGTGGGGTCACCAGCTGGGTCTGCCCCTTCCGCCAACTCGATCTCTCCTTCGACCAGATCGATTCCCGGGGCGATCACCGTCGGGCGGCCATCGCCGACTCGGCCGAGGCGACCCCAGTTCTCGTCGGCGAGCCAGGCAATGGTGCGTGCAGCCGCGGAGATGTCGGCCATCATCTCGTCTGCATCGCTGTATCCAGCTGACGCTGCGGCAGCGTCTTGACCCTCGAGGCGCAACACGTCTCCTCGGCGGCCCGCAGAACGATGCAACCCAACGCGTGCGCGCATCAGCGTGGCATAGCACTCGTCGAGCGCCTCGAGGTCATCCCCTCGAATGACCATCCCCCCGGCCTGAGCCCACCAGAGCGAGTGGACGTCGCGAAGCCCGCCATGTCCGTCCTTCAGATCCGGCTCGAGCATGTAGGCAACGTCGCCGGCCTCGGTCTGGCGCGCGCGAACCCGATCACGTAATTCGCTAAACCACTGTTTGCGTCGACGACGCCACGCTGTCCGACCCGCCTCGATCACCTCGGAAGCGAGCCGGGCATCACCGGCGATGTGGCGTGCGGTGAGCAGACTTGTCGCCGTATCGAGGTCTCGCCGCGACAACTCCATCTGCTCGTCGACACTGCGAACAGCGTGGCCGAGAATGCAACCCGAGTCCCAAATCGGATACCAGATCGCCGATGCGACCGACTCGATACGTTCTGGTTTCGAGCGGTGCACCAACAGCAGGTCGAGGTCACTGAAGGGTGCGAGTTCTCCCCGTCCGTAACCACCGATAGCGAGTAGTGCTGTGCGCGGGGCACGCGGATGCTGCTCCCGGGCGGCATCGTGCAGCGTCGATAACCACGAGTCGGTGATCTGCGCTAGTTCATTCGCGAACTCGCGGCCGCTCGCCGACGAGCGTTCAATCAGGGCACTCCGTTGCGAGACGGGATCGATCACAGGCGACATGATCGCTCAGGGTAGGGCCGTGGCGATCTCACTGTCATGCTCAGCGAAGACCCTCATTGCGACGACGTTCGAGCACCGTCGCTGCCTTCCAGGCACCCCAGACCAAACCGGGTTCGGCAAGGTCAGGGTCAACATCAGTCCAGGTGGCAGGACCGAGTCCATAGAGATCTCCGGGCGCGACTCGTTCATCGAACGGGTCCCGATTGGGCGGGGTGGCCCCCAACTCGTTGAGGATCGCTGTGGCAACACCAACGTGATCGCGAAGAATGGCAAGCGGATTCGTTCGCTGGTTATCGACATCGGCGAGAAGGAGTTCGTCGAGTGCCGCGAGCGCTGCCGCAGCCGCCAGAGGCGCGTGGGCGTCAATCAGACGCAGTGCCTTCGCGTGGTCGAGTCCCTGCTGCTCGACCACGCTCAGAACGCTTCGAGCGATCCATCCAGGAATCAGCCGATGCGTGGCTTCGCGAAGATCCTCGACCGGGCGCCGCGGCTCATCCATCAGATCCTTCTATCGTGATCACATGCAGTACGCGCCGACCTCCCGTCGACGCTTGCCGATCGTGGTCGCCTCACTAGCCGCTCTTACTCTGGTTGCCTGTGGTGAATCAGCCACGATCGGACCAGACCTCACTGTGCCGGCGCCGCCAACCACGGCCGGGCCGAGTCGAGTCGATGACGGCGTGCTTCGGCTGGCGGTTTACCTCCCGACCACCGGCGCCGGCGCCCGACTCGGGGTCCCGATGTCTGACGCGGTCCGCGTTGCCGTGAGTGCAATCAACGCAGCTGGTGGCGTGCTCGATAAACCGATGGAGGTCGACTTCTTCGACGAAGCGTCATCGGTTGACCTTCGATCAACAATCCAGTCAGGGGTCGATGCCATCATCGGGCCTGCATCGTCAACCCGTGTGCTCGCCGTTCTCGATCAAGCGGTCGGCGCCGAGGTGCTGGCGTGCTCGCCCTCGGCAACCGCATCTTCCCTCGACCGTTTCCCCGACTCGAACCTGTTCTTCCGCACCGTTGGGAGCGACACCCTCCAGATGTCGGCATTGGCAAGAACTGCCGCTCGAACCGGAAGCGGATCCATCACGATCCTTCACCTTGACGATCTCTACGGTCGAGGACTCTCCGATGCCCTCCAAGATGCCGTGGACACTCGAGCGAGCCTGTCGATTTCGGAGGTGATCGACTTCTCGGGAGATGATCCCGACCTCGCAGATGAGGCGAGCCGTGCCATGGCGGCTGGGGCTCGGATCATCGCCGTTCTCGGAGACACCGATGATGGTGGCCGAATGCTCAGCGCTCTCGACGCGGCTCTTGCTGCAGACCCTGACGGGATGACGCCCTTTGTGGTTGTCAATGACAGCCTCCGCGGCGCAAATGATGTGGTTGCGGGCCTCTCGCCCCGTATGCGCTCGGTCATCGTTGGGGTGGCTCCACGAGCCATCGTCACGACCGTCGACTCACCCGTCGGGGTCTTTGCCACGAACGCCTACGACTGCACAGTCCTCATCGCGCTCGCTGCACTCCAGGCCGCCTCAGACGCTCCCCGCGCCATTGCCGACCAGATGGCATCGGTCTCAGCTGGGGGGCGTATCTGCACCACATTTGGTGAATGCGCCGATCTGATCGGTCAGGGATTACAGATCGACTACAACGGGCTGTCGGGCAATGTCGACCTGTCAGCAACAGGTGACCTATCTCGGGCCTGGTTCAGAGAGTTCCGATTCGACGAATCGGGTCGCGAGTACATCTTCAACGAGATCGGCTTCGAAGCCCCCTGAGGGCTCTATTGCTCAGATCAGTTCGTCGATTGGTGCGAGATACCCGACAAAGAAGTCACCGAACTCGCCGTAGACGGCCGAGCCCCGATCGAAACGCATCGTGTAGACCACATCTTTGATGACTTCCATCGATTCGCCGAACAGGGTGACGCCCCATTCATGTGAGTCGAGCCCGGTTGACGCCGTCACCAATTGCACGATCCGCCCAGCAAAGGTTCGACCACTCCGACCGTGCTCCATCATCATCTCAGTCCGCTCGTCAAACGGCGTGGAGTACCAGTTGGCATGCGCTTCGCGGCGCTTGCTCATCGGATAGAAGCAGAAGGCCGGCTTTCCCTCTGGAGGGAGAACTGGATACAGACGGTCCTGAAGCATCTCCGGCGGCAGACCCTTCGCGTACTCGCTTACCTCGGTGATGCTGAGGTAACTCGACCGAATCTCGAGGCCACCACGCTGCAGCCCTGACTGCAGCGCCCTGACCGCCGTCACGTCAGCGCCGATGATCATCACGCCGATGTCACATCGATGGCCAAGCATCGCCGAGGTGATCACCTGGCAATCGGCAGCCTGAGCCGTCGAGATAGCAGCAGTAACGGCATCACGGTCAACCGATGAGGAGGGCGAACAGAACAGGTGGAGGACGCACACTCCGGTCTCGAGACGCATACTGCGAGGCTACCGAGAGGTCAGCGAGACGAAGGCTGTTGCCGCTCGTTGCGCTGCCCGAGGGTCAACGTGCAGAAAGAGTGAAGGTTCGATCAACTCGATCTCGCTCACGACCGGCCCGTCGACGGTTGGCAACAGGTCGATCCTCGCGTAGGCCGTCAACGGGAACTGCCTGAGGATCCGATCCACGATGTCCTGTTCAGCCGGTGAAGCAAACCGGGGGGCGATCTGCTCTGTGACGTAGAGATCGTCGGTCCATGTGGGATCGCCGGTCAGGATCGCCCCTTTTGCGAACGCGTGGCTCACCATGCCTCCGACCGCCACCACACCGGTCTCTCCATCGCTGTCGACTGCTGAGAGATACGGCTGCACCAGCGCAGCTGTGCCTGCACTGAGCAACGCCTCTGCGTGTGCTCGGGCAAGGGCGCTGTCGCCAATGATGCGTCGCGCACCATGCGCACCGGCACCGATCGCCGGTTTGACCACGATGTCGCTGGTGAGATCAACCTCGTTGAGATCATCGCTCACCTCGATCACCGTCGTGGGAACAATGGGGAGCCCCCACGCCGCCACGTCGAGCAGATACCGCTTGTCGAGGTTCCACCGAATGAGGTCGACCGGGTTCCAGATGGAGGTAAGAGATCCCACGCGATCGAGCCAGTCGGTGAAGTCCTTGAGGCGGCGATGGTAATCCCAGGTCGACCTGATGATCGCTGCGGTGAAACTCGACCAGTCAACGGTTGGATCGTCCCAAGCCACGATCTGCGCCTCGGCATCGATGTCCTTCAGGGCCTGTGTCAACAATGGTAGATCGGTGTCGTGACTCTGTGCAGAGAGGGCGGTGACGAGGGCGAGCACGCCCATGAGGCTACGGACGCGAAACGGGCCCGGGGTTTCCCCCGGGCCCGTCACCAGTTCTGTGAAGCTGACTCAGAAGTCCATGTCGCCACCGGGCATGCCGGGGGCTGAGTCCTCAGGCTTATCAGCGACGATTGCCTCAGTGGTGAGGAACAATGCCGCGATTGATGCGGCGTTCTGGAGAGCCGAACGAGTCACCTTGGCGGCATCGATCACGCCGAGCTTGACGAGGTCCTCGTAGACGCCGGTCGCAGCGTTGAGACCCTCGGCACCCGAGAGAGAACGAACCTTCTCGATCACCACGCCACCTTCCATGCCGGCGTTCTCGGCGATCTGGCGGAGAGGAGCGGTCAACGCGTGGGCCACGATTCTGGCGCCTGTCGCCTCATCGCCTGCGAGTTCGGCCATGCGGCTCTCGACAGCAGTGACGCTGCGAAGGAGGGCGACGCCACCTCCGGGAACAACGCCTTCCTCAATGGCGGCCTTGGTCGTCGAGACAGCATCTTCGATGCGGTGCTTCTTCTCCTTGAGCTCCACCTCGGTGGCGGCGCCGACCTTGAGCACGGCAACGCCGCCAGTCAACTTGGCGAGGCGCTCTTGCAACTTCTCTCGGTCGTAGTCGGAGTCGGTGTTGTCGATCTCGGCCTTGATCTGGTTGATACGGCCCTTGATGTCGTCGGAGGCTCCTGCGCCCTCGACGATCGTGGTCTCGTCCTTGGTGATCACCACTCGCTTCGCAGTTCCGAGGAAATCGAGGGTGACATTCTCAAGCTTCAAACCGACTTCTTCACTGATGACCTGGCCACCGGTGAGAATCGCTATGTCTTGGAGCATTGCCTTGCGACGCTCACCAAACCCAGGAGCCTTGACGGCCGCCGACTGGAACGTGCCGCGGATCTTGTTGACCACGAGGGTGGCGAGTGCCTCGCCCTCGATGTCCTCGGCGATGATCACGAGTGGCTTGGCCGACTGCATGACCTTCTCGAGGACGGGGACCATGTCGCGCACGTTCGTGATCTTCGAGGAGACGAGCAGGATGTACGGATCGTCGAGGGATGCTTCCATCCGGTCCGTGTCGGTCACGAAGTAGGGCGAGATGTAGCCCTTGTCGAAACGCATGCCCTCGACGAGGTCCATATCCATGCCGAAGGTCTGGCTCTCCTCGACCGTGATAACACCGTCTTTGCCAACCTTGTCGATGGCATCGGAGATCATCTGGCCAATCTCGGGGTCAGCAGCCGAGATCGAAGCAACCTGAGCGATTTGGTCTTTCGAGTCGACCTCGACAGCGAGGTCACGAATCGAGGAGACAGCAGCCTCGACTGCGGCCTCAATGCCGCGCTTGAGGCTCATCGGGTTTGCCCCGGCGGCGACGTTGCGGATTCCCTCGCGAACCATCGCCCATGCGAGCACGGTGGCCGTCGTCGTGCCGTCACCAGCGACGTCGTCGGTCTTCTTCGCAACTTCTTTAACGAGCTCAGCACCGATGCGCTCGTAAGGATCGTCGAGTTCGATCTCCTTCGCGATCGACACACCGTCGTTGGTGATAGTGGGAGCTCCCCACTTCTTTTCGAGCACAACGTTGCGGCCCTTTGGCCCGAGCGTCACGCGCACGGCATCGGCGAGCTTGTTCATGCCCGCTTCGAGCCCGCGTCGGGCCTCGGCGTCGAATGCAATCATCTTCGGCATTGTCGGTGTCCTCCGTTGGACGGTCGATGACTCCAAATGCCGACCGGTCCGGTCGGCACTCTGGCACTCGGTGTGTCAGAGTGCTAGCACTCTACAACCACGACTGCCAACCGACAATCAGAGGTGAGAAGAGCTCAGCAGCCCCCGGCAACCGCCGGGATGATGCTGACGGTGATGCCGTCCGACACGGTGGTGTCGAGTCCGTCTAGGTACCGAACGTCGTCGTCGTCGACGAAGACATTCACGAATTTGCGCAGGGTGCCGTCTTCGTCGAGAAGCCGATCTGCGAAGCCGGCGTGTGTCGCGTCGAGCGCGGCGATCACCTCGCGAAGCGAGCCCGCTGCCACCTCCACCTGCTTGGCTCCACCCGAGATGGGACGCAGGGTGGTGGGGATGCGAATTGTGACGGCCATGGTCGAAAGACTACCGAATCGGTCGGAATTCGTCACACCCGTCGCAGGCTAGGTTTCTCCCGTGCGCATTCTCGCCGCCGTCGACAAGTTCCGCGGCACCGCGACCGCACACGAGGTGGCATCAGCTATCGGCGACGCCTGTTGGGATCTCGGCCACGAAGTCATCGAACTCCCACTAGCAGACGGCGGAGAAGGACTTCTTGAGGTCTTCGGTGGCCCGAACCGAACCACCATCGTGACCGGCCCCCTCGGTGCGCCGGTTGAGGCCGGATGGCGACATGTTGGTCGCACCGCGATCATCGAAATGGCCCGGGCATCAGGACTCGTGCTCGCTGGAGGCCCGAGCGAGAATCGTCCACTCGACGCAACCACGACCGGGGTTGGAGAACTCATCGTCACCGCAGTAGCAGCAGGAGCGAAACGAATCATCGTCGGTCTGGGCGGGAGTGCGACCACCGACGGCGGACTGGGTGCAATCCAGGCCATCGGGAGCCCCGGCAGAATCGCAGGCGTCGATCTGCGAATCGCGTGTGACGTGACCACTCGGTTCTCCGACGCAGCTTCGGTATTCGGGCCTCAGAAAGGGGCGACTCCCGCGCAGGTCGATCTGCTCCGACGCCGGCTCGACCGACTGGCACAGCAATATGAAGAGAACTTCGGTATCGACGTGTCAGAGATCGCTGGATCAGGCGCCGCCGGAGGACTGGCCGGCGGGCTCATGGCCATCGGTGGTCGTATCGAACCGGGATTCGACCTGGTCGCCGACGAGGCCGGGCTCTACGACCACCTCGAGGGGACCGATCTGATCATCACCGCCGAGGGGCATCTCGACGCTCAAAGTTTCGAGGGCAAGGTCGTCGGCGGCGTGGCAGACATCGCGTCCGAGAACCACATACCGGTGGCCGTCATCTGCGGGATCGCCGACGACGACGTTGTTTCACGGCTTCCGACACTCTCGATCTCTGAGCGCTTCGGACTCGAGAAAGCAATGACGGAGCCTCGACGTTGTATCGCCGAGGCAGCGCGAGAGTTGATCAGCCGGTACTCGACTCGGTGACCCCGGCCGGGACCTGAGAGACCGTGGCGGGAGCCAGTTCGGCGAGCGTCCGACCGGCCTTATCGAGGCCGAGCATGATCAACACCCCAGCGCCATCGAGCGATCCAGTCTGTGTTGGCGCTGGGATCTGCACCGGAGCGATCGAGGACACTCCACCGAGAGACTCAGCCACTGACTCCGCGACTGCCTGAGCCGCCGGGATACCGGTGTCGTAGTAGACGACAGTCTGCTCGAGCGTGCCACCAATCGAGGCTGATGAATTCGTGGGGGATCCCATCGAGTACCCCAGCGCTCCCAGTTCATCGCTGAGAAGCCCAGCTGAACCCGAAACCCCATTGGCGTTCGCAACGATCACTGATGCGCCTGCCGTTACCGGACCGGCCGCTGTGGTGGTGGTCACCTCAGCCACCGTCGAGGATGAGGCAAGGGGGTCGACGCTTGTTGTGGTCTCAATCGGTGTGGTGTCGACGGGGCCTCCGATGACGGCGTCGCCACTCGATGAGATCGACCGAAGAATCAGGAATCCGGCAACAACAGCCACCACTGCAAGGACGATCGCTATGCCTCCTGCCACCTGGGCAGGTTCGTTGCGAGGCACCCGCCGCGGGATACCCCCACTTGGATCTCGGGTGTCACTCATCTCGAGGTGCCTCCTGGTGCATCGGTACCGGTCTCGAGCCGCTCACGCCGGCGCCGGGTGCGCTGACGCTGCAACCTCCGAACGAGTAGAGCATCGTGCTCGGCTGCATCCGGATGTTCGAGAAGTTCGTTCAACTCGGCATGGTACTCGTCGACAGAGCACTGGAACCGGGCACGGATCGCGCGATCACGGGGCTCGTCGAGGGTCCACCAGGTTCGTTCGAAATCGAGGACGGCACGCTGACGATCGGAGATCACGACCACAGGCTTACCGGTCGCGGGCCCCCGATACAAGCACCATCGAAGAACCGACCGCGATTCGCGTCATCTATCCTTCCTGTCCGTGTCTCAGCAGCCCTTCATCATCGGCGTTGCCGGAGGCACCTCTTCGGGCAAGACGACGATCGTGGAACGGCTAGCCGAAACCCTTGGCGCCGACCAGATCGCCATCATCAAGCTCGACGCCTATTACGTGCGGCGCACCCATCAGCCGATGGAGGAACGGGCAGCGGCCAACTACGACCACCCCACTGCGTTTGACTGGGACCTGCTCGCCGAACACCTCAACGAACTCGCCAACGGGCGCTCCGCCCCCATCCCCACCTACGACTACGCAATTCACGACCGGACCGAGATCGTTCAGGTGGTGCAGCCAGCACCAGTGATCGTGCTCGAGGGGATTCTGGTGTTGTGGGAGTCCGAACTCCGGCAACGATTTGACTTAAAGGTGTTCGTCGACACTCCGGCTGATCTGCGATTCATCCGTCGTCTCCGTCGAGATGTGGTCGAACGCGGACGAACCCCTGAGAGCATTATCGATCAGTACCTAGCCACGGTTCGGCCAAGCCATGAGGACTTCATCGAACCAAGCCGAGTGCACGCCGACGTGATCATTCCCGAAGGGGGCCTGAATCGCCCGGCGCTCGATGTGCTGCTCGCTCGGGTTCGAGAACTTGCCTCGCCCTGACGTGAATCAGGATTCGGTTGCGGCTGCTGCTAGACCCGAATTTGGCAGCGACTGATCGGCGAAGTCATCGCCCAGTGCCAAGAGCACGGTCGACGATCCGAGGTCGGATGATTCGACCGGAGGGACTGTTGGCAACTCGACCAACTGGATCACGCCGCCAAAGATGCGCACCAACGACTCGGCAACAGCGAGCGCAGCGTCATCATCTGCCGCGTAGTACACCTTTGAAGCGCCAAGACTGCCCTCAGTCGAGTTGGTGGGTGAGCCCAGCTCGAAACCCTCTGCCTGGAGCAACTCGGTCATCCGTCCAGCAGATCCATTGACGCTGCTCGCATTGGCGACGACAACGGTGGCACCTGTTGTGACCACTTGAGGAAGGGTGGTCGTTGTCGACGCTTCAGTGGTGGTGGTCTCCATCGCCGTGGTGGTCGTCACTTCTGCCACCACCGTCGTCGTGGTGGTCTCCTCAGCCGCATCGGAGTTGCCGCATGCAACTAACCCCATTGGGGCAACCGCTGCAAGCAGAAGCGCAGCGCTGCGGATGGGCGTCTTGGTCGAGCGACGTTCCTCCATCTTTCACAGGGTACCCAGTGTTCGCGCCCCCCGTAGTCGCGCCAGCGTCAACGGTACAGATGACCCCCGATGGCTAACGTCCGGTCGTGAGCCATGCTGCCGACACCATTCCGGTCATCGACTTGTCGGCACCGCCCGACCAGGTGAGCTCCGACCTGCTCGATGCCTACGAACGCATCGGCTTCGCGCAGGTTGTTGGCCATGGCGTTCCAGCCAGTGTCATCAACGCTGCATTTGCTGCATCGGCAGACTTCCACGCGCAACCGCTGGCGACGAAGGCTCAGATCGCGCTCGACCACAACCATCGCGGCTGGATCGCCGACGGTACGGCAGTAGATCGATCGTCAGAGGTGATCGCAGCGAGCAGACCGAACCGGAGCGAGTCATTCATGATGATGCGAGAGGACCCCCTCGATTCGTATGAGGTCATCTCCGGAACCCCACTTGCGGGACCGAATCAATGGCCAGATCTCGACGGGTTCCGCACTGCCGTAACGACATGTCACGACGCGATGAGGGACATGGCTCTTCGGGTGATCGACATCATCGATCGTGGTCTCGGAGCCGATGGCAGTATCACGAGCGCCTATCGGGTTCCGACCACCTGGTTCCGTCTATTGCACTATCCCCCGGTTCCAGCCCATTCGCCCATCGACCAATTCGGTTCAGCGCCACATACCGACTTCGGTGGGATCACCTTTGTCGCTCAGGACTCGACTGGTGGTCTGCAGGTTGCCCGCCCTGACGGCACTTGGATAGATGTCGAACCGATCGACGGGGCCTTCGTGATGAATGCAGGATCGATGCTGCACCGATGGAGCAACGGCCGGCTACTTGCCACTCCTCATCGGGTCGATAACAGGTCCGGACGTGAACGTTTCTCGTGCGTTCTGTTCTGCGACCCCCATATGAACGCCGTGATCCAACCCATCCCCGCCTGCGTAACACCCGACAGCACGCCGCTGTTCAGCCCAATCCGTTTCGCTGATGTTGTGGCTCACCATCTGGGAGCTATCTACTCACAGCACGGGGCGTCTTCAAACTGAGAGCCGGGTGCGAGAATCGAACTCGCGACCACATGATTACAAGTCAAGTGCTCTACCAACTGAGCTAACCCGGCAAGGCCCCTCAGACTACCGAGCGAGCGGCTGCTCAGAACT
>JBDQKN010000023.1:0-13972 GCA_040263235.1 Ilumatobacteraceae bacterium | reverse complement strand
CGCCAGTACGGCGGCCACTGCCCCTGCGACGAGGCGCTTGGTCTTGATCATGGTCTCCCCCTTGTCGGAGATTTGGGTCGGTAGTGCGCCCCAGGCGGATACCCGGTGACGCTGTTCACGTGAACAGTCTGACACTACAGCGCGCGAAGCCCAGCAGTTCACCAGCCGGACACCTTCTCGTAGGCCACCGGGATGCGAGACTGTCTCCATGGCACTCGTGATCACCGATATCAGCGAGGGAATCGGAACCCTCACGCTCAACGCCCCAGACACCCGAAACACCATGACCCTCCCGATGGTCGACGAGATCTGCTCGGCAATGGACACCTTCGAAGCGGATGAGGCGTGCTCTGCGTTGATTGTGACTGGTGCGGGCTCAGCATTCTGTGCCGGCGCCGATCTCGGCAACCTCCAGACAGCAACAGCCGAGAGCCTTGGAGCGATCTACGAGGGATTTCTTCGGATCGCACGATCCCCATTACCGACCATCGCTGCGGTCAATGGTGCTGCGGTCGGAGCAGGGATGAACCTTGCTCTCGGATGTGACGTTCGTATCGCTGCCCGACGTGCTCGGTTTGATACGAGATTCCTGCAGATTGGCCTTCATCCCGGTGGCGGCCACACGTGGATGCAGCGTCGAATTGTCGGTCCGCAGTCGGCGATGGCGACGGTGGTCTTCTCCGAGGTCCTCGACGGACCTGAGGCAGAACGAATCGGGCTCGCCCACCGTTGCGTCGACGACAACGACCTGATTGCAGCAGCGCGCCAACTTGCCTCCGGAGCGGCGTCAGCCCCGCGGGAACTGGTGATGATTACCAAACAGACCGTCAGAGACATGGCGGATATCGATACCCACGAGGCAGCAGTAGCGAAAGAACTTGACCCACAGGTCTGGACGGCACGTCAACCGTGGTTTGCGGAACGCATCGCTGCGCTGAAGGCCAAGATCTCATCGAAGTAGCAGCGAGCAGATCTGACGAACTCGGGACCTTCGGTTCTGTTCGAGCTGTCTGAATTTTGGGTTACTGTGTGGTGAAGGGGAGGAGCTCACCACCACAGGAGGTAGCCCGATGAGTCAGCGTCACCGCAATGCGGAAGCCCCGCTTCCGCCAAAGCAGGAGGTGCGAGCCCACGCCCACAGCGAGCGGCATCGCATCCACGTCGAACTCGAGCAGGTCGCACAGCAGGTCAGCGCTGGTGTTGACCCAGCAGATCTGCACGAGCCCGGCGAAGCATGGAAACCAATGCACCATCACGATGCTGAAGTTGCTCGGGTGAAGGAGGCGAAGCGTTCGCGCAAGCTCCGTCACTGGAAAACCAAGACGTGGAAGCGCCGAACTGTTTTGCGCCGGCAGCGAGCCGCCGCAATGCGACGACTCGCTCAGGGCTGATCGATCACGTCGTCGACGTCGGGACGAGCCATCGCTCGGTGAGTTCGTCCCGACGGTCGCGCCACTCTTCGACTGTCAACGCGTAGCGGAGATGATCCTCCCAGACGCCGGCAATTTGGAGATACCGCTCGGCAGTTCCTTCAAGGCGTAGCTGGAGTTTCTCGACGACGCGGCGGCTGTTCGAGTTGCGCGGCACGATACAGACCTCAAGGCGGTGCAGGTCGAGGCGCTCAAAAGCGAAGGCCATCACTACTGCAAGCGACTCGGACATGTACGACTGTCCAGCTCGCGCCTGATCGATCCAGTATCCGATAGTTCCGGTCTGGAGGGCGCCGCGAACGATGTTGTTGAGGTTGATCTCGCCAAGCAATGTCTCGTCGAGAAAGATTCCGAACGGATACGCGTGATCGGCGATGGTCTCGCGTTCGCGGGCGCGGCATCGCGTGACGAAGGCTCCGCGGTCTGTCGCTGGGTCGGGGAGGTACGGGGGTCGAAGAGGTTCCCATGGAAGGAGCCAGTCGGCATTGCGCCGACGGATTTCGCTCCATGCAGCGAAGTCGTGATCGGTGAGTGGCCTGAGTGTCAGCCTCGCTCCTCGGAGGGTCAGGTGGTTTCCCCGCGGTGACGATCGGGGGCCGCGCATCATCATGAGCGTGCGCTCCGAGGGATGGTGTCACCGAGGCGAGCAGTCTCAACAGCCAGTCTCCTCATGACGGCTACCACAATGGTCACAGTCGCGAGGAGGGCATCGATGACCTCGGGAGGCGGACCCGGATTGTCGCGGCGCCCGGTCGCATCGTCGGTGGCGAGCAGTCGGAAGAGTTCCTCAATTGTCGAGCGGTCAACCTCCACAGCGACATCGGTAGACCTGCCGATCTCGAGTGAAGCAAGTGCAGACCCAAGATGCCCGTCAACCACGAGCGTCGGGACTGAGCCACGACCAACCTGGGTCCGCAGGATGAGATCATCGAGATGGTCGATGACGAGACCGATGGCGTTGGTGAGATCGGCCGGATGGGGTGGGTCGTGGCTGGCCAGAAGTGAGTTGATGGAGGTGGTGCCAACTGGGATATCGCCGCTCAGACCACCGAGCGTTATCCGTGAGGCAGTGGCGTCGATGTCGATGCGCGCCTCGGCGAGTCGGTCGGCAACCCACCTGCCCACTGGGTCATCCTCGCCAGCGAGGTGGCAGGCGTAGTGAGCGTGTAGGCACTTCACGCCAGTCCTGGTGCCCGCCACACCCCCTGTTGGACGAGGACCCTCGTGCGACTCTGGGATCTGGGCATCTCGGGAAGTGGCGTGGCGTCGATGGGTCTCAGCGATGAGGTCATCTGAGATCACCGCCTCGGCCCAGCGTACCCCTCCATCAGCCTCGAGCACGGATACGGCATGGTTGGCGCTGGCGCCCACCAGCCAATAACGAGTTGGCATCGGTGTGCCGTCGTCGAGCAGCGGAGCATTCTCGATAACCAGCGGTTCGCCCTCATCGCTGCGCACCACCACAGCGAAGGTTCCCATCGGTTCGCGTCCGAGCAACTCTCGGACGCGGAGCCGATCAGCGTCGGTGATGGGCGGGATCACCGACGACGGCGGAAGAGGATCAGCAGCAGGAGAAGTACGGCCACGGCTGGGGCCGCTCGCTTCAGCACAGCCGGGCCTGCCAGGCCAGCAACATCGATCGGCTCAGCAGCCGGCCCGTTGATCTGGCGGACCGTTGGGCGATCGCTGCCTCCGGTGTCATCGGTCGCCGCGGCCTCGGCCGTTGAAGGTGTTGCTTCTTCAGCGGGCTCACTGCTCGGCTGATCGATGCTCTGTTCGTCGAGCATGGTGTTGAGGTTGGCGGAGAACTGGTCCATCAATTTCTTGGAGACGTCTCCCATGATGCCGCGGCCGAATTGTGCGACCTTGCCTGTGATGTGCAGTTCGGCGGTGACTGTGCAGCGAGTGCTGGTGGGGGAGAGCGCAACCGCTTCAGCGGTCACGTCGGCGCTGGCGTTACCGCGTCCACCGGTGTCGCGCCCCGATGCGGACAACACGGCTCGGTGCCCGGCATCGTCGCGCTCGACGAACGACGCCTCGCCCTTGAAGTTGGCGTTGACCGCTCCGAGTTTGATCTTGACGACTCCGCGGAAGACATCACCTTCGATTTCCTGGAGTTGGGCACCCGGGAGACACGGGGCGATTCGCTCCACGTCACACAGGACGGACCATGCCTCCTCGATCGGGCGGTTCACGGTGAATTCGTTGGTGATCGTCTCAGCCATCGTTGAAGGTCCTTTACAGTGTCGATGTCGTCGGGCGAGCCCTTGCAGGGTATCGGTTCCACGATGGAGGCGTGTCTGCTGAGCACCTCCCGGGCCCCGATGTCTCCGTTGGAGGGGAGTTCATCCCAGAACCTTCTGGCGATCCTGACGGGATGGCCGCGTCGATCCCCGTAATCGGCGACCGCTAGATCCGAGGTGCTTGCGCTGACGAGCGACCATGCCTCCTGCGAGATTCCTGGCTGGTCGGCGAGTCCGACAACTGCTGCATCTGCCCCCATCTCACGAGCCCGTTTCACCCCAGTGAGAAGTGACGATGCCTGCCCGGATTGCCAGTGATCGTTCTGGACCTGATGGAGCCGGTGGTCGGCGTCGACGAGTGTTGTGAGCTCATCGAGGGTGGCGGCCCCAGTGACAACGATGACCTCCAGTGCGCCGGCGAGAAGCACGTTGTCAAGGGCATGCCGCCAGAGGGGTCGACCGTCGAGCTGGGCGAGCAACTTGTGCTCGTGGCCGCTGTAGCGGCTTCCCGAACCCGCTGCGAGAAGGATCGCAACCGTCTGGTGGTTGTCGGCCTGTCGCATCTTGCCAGTCTCGCACCCTGCGCAGTGGTCGAAGTGCCACAGTTCTAAATGACGTTCAGATGACGAAATCATGACGGTCGCGTTGAATATTACGAAATCATGACGGTAGATTCGTCATGCCTCATGGCACACATCCCTCCGGGTCCACCATGAACATCATTTCTCACCTCCCTCACCGTCTGGTCGGCATCCTTGCATCAGCCGCGATGGTGTTGCTCCCGGCTCTGGTCGTCGACGAAACATCAGTGCTGGCCGGCGAGCCAGTCTCAGAGCAAGCCGTGGTCTCAGCGGGTGCTGTGATCGCACTTGACGCTCTGGCCCGCTGGACCGAAGGTGGCGATACGGCTGCCTATTTGGGGTTCCTCGATTCGCGCGACCTTGTTGCAGCGACGGTGGCCTCAACCCTCGGCCTTGATGATTCTGAGATGGTCGAGGCATGGGCGGCCAGCGACCTCGATGGTCAGGTAGCTGTCCTCGCAGCGCTCAGCCAACTCGGTGTTCCGTATCGTCGATATTCGTCGATTCCGGGAGAGGCATTCGACTGCTCAGGACTCACTCGATACTCGTGGAAGATCGCAGGCGTCGACATCGAACGCTCGAGTGGAAACCAATTCCGAGCCGGGGACGAGGTCCGCCGCGAGGAAGCTGCAGTCGGTGACCTCGTTTGGTACCCGGGCCACGTCATGCTCTACCTGGGTCTGGGTGACGCAATCGTTCACAGCCCTACCCGGGGTCGCACCGTCGAATACCAGATCCTCTCCGAGCGCCGCTCAAACTGGATCAGGTTCTCCGACCCGACGCCCGGGCGGTAATCAGCCGGGGTGAATTGGCCCCGACGCATCTCGCAACGACTGAGCGGCTCGCCCGGTTCGAGCAGCGATGATCTCAGCACAGATCGAGATGGCCGTTTCCTCAGGAGTTCTCGCCCCGAGATCTAAACCTATTGGCGACATCAGACGGCCGAGGTCTGCCTGATCGGTAACGCCCGCATCGGCGAGTCGCTCAAGTCGCCGCTCATGGGTTCGGCGGCTGCCCATGACACCGATGTAGCCGACAGCGGTCCGGAGCGCTCCCTGCACCGCAGGAACATCGAATTTCGCGTCATGAGTGAGGATGCAGACCACGTCGCGTGATCCGAGTTCCTCTCCCCGTTCGGCGAAGAGCGGTCCCGGCCACGAGACCCGAACCTCGTCAGCCATTGGGAATCTCCTGCCGGTGGCGAAGATCTCTCGAGCGTCACAAACCATCACCCGATAGCCGAGCACCTTTGCGACCCGAGCTAAGGCGGCGGTGAAATCGACCGCGCCGAAGATCCACATCTGTGGTGGAGGAGCCCAACTCTCCACAAAGATTCTGACCTGCGGAGTGTCGGCGAGATCTTCTGGGGTTGTCTCTCCATGCGGACCGTAGGTCCGCACCCCCGAGCGGCCTGCCTCCAATTCTGCGAGCCCGTCGCGGTGCACTACCCGATCGAGATCGGGGTCGCCAAGGGAACCCTCAGAGTCGCTCCCTGGAACGATCAGGAGGTGGCCGCCGAGTCCGGGCCCTTCCACGACCGTTGCCAACGCAACGGGTTCGTTTGCTCTGATGAGTTCGAATAGGCGGTTTGAGACGCTCACCAGTCGAACTCCTCAAGGAAGAGTCGTATGGTTCCACCACATGTCAGTCCGACGGCGAAAGCCTCGTCGTCGCTGTAGCCAAAGGTGACCATGCCCGCTGGCCGCTCGCCATTGAGGAGGGCCAATGCCTCGGTGACAACCGCTCCCTCTACGCAACCTCCGCTGACGCTGCCGACAACTTCGCCCTCAAGATTCACCGCCATCGCAGCTCCGGGTCCACGTGGACCGGAGCCCTCGACATCAACCACCCGAGCCAGCGCGCTGCGCGTGCCGGCTCGTCGCCATCGATCCAGATCCTCGAGTAATTCCCTCACGATGCCGCTCTCCTCTCTCGCGTTCGGACGTCCTGTGCGACAGTCTGTCGACTGGGGGACCCGTGTGCTGACCCGACGACGGCGGCCAGTTCCTCAAGGGCGATCATGTTGTGGCCTTCCACGAAGTGATCGATGTGCGGAAGGGCTGCGGCCATGCCCCGGGCGAGTGGCGCATATCCGGGTGTGACCTTCAGCGGATTCACCCAGATGATTCGATGGGCGAGCCGACCGAGACGGCCCATTTCGGAATCGAGCACCTCCGGGTCGCCTCTGTCCCAGCCATCGGACAGAATTACCACCGTTGCGCCGCGTGCTGTTCCTCGCTGGCCCCAGAGGTCATTGAACGTTCTCAGTCCCTCGCCGATCCGGGTGCCACCACTCCAGTCGACCACGCGTTCCGCGGCCTGAGTAACAGCATCATCGACGTCACGTCGAGAGAGTTCGCGGGTGATCCGGGTGAGGCGGGTGCCGAGTGCGAATACTTCCACTCGTTGTCGGCCCACCACGGCCGCGTGAGCGAACCGAATCAGGGCCCGGGCGTAGGGCTCCATCGATCCGCTGATGTCGAGAATCATCACTAGGCGACGTGGCCGAATCGAGGTGGAGGTCCACTGTCGGCGAATTGGTTCGCCCTGCGCTGCTAGGGCGAGTCGAACTGTTCGTCGGAGATCGTGGCGCTCGCCGCGTGAGCCGCTCGGACGTTGACGGAGTGAGCGGCGGGGCTCACCGCTCAAGCGCAGTCGCCCCATGAGGCGTTTCGACTCGTCGAGCTCTGCCGCAGACCACTCGGCAAAGTCCTTCGCCCGAAGCACCTCCACCGATGAGAATCTGAGTTCAAGCGTGTCTCCGGAGTCATCGGGTTCAGAGCTGTCTTCCTCGGGAGGATGATCGGTGCCGGGATCATCCACGGCCAGTGTGAGACTCTCAGTGGCTCCTGGCTCGGCTCTGGTGACCGGCAGCGAGTTCCAGTAGCCATTGAAGACAGCGTCGTAGAGATCCAGGTCCTCGTGTCGGCGAATGAGCGTGGTGCGTCCGGCCCAATAAACATGCTCTCGTCGGGTGATGTCGAGCCGGCTGAGCGCATCTGCGAAAGTGATCGAGCAACTGATCGGCACTTCGGCTCCCGCACTCCTGAGGGCCTGAACGAACCCGACGATGGGCTCGGCGAAAAGGCCGGCCACTTCGGTCACCGGTGCCGGGCGTTCTCGGCGATGGAGTCGAGGCCTCGGTCTATGACCCGGTCGGTGTCCTCTCGGTACTTCACAACCGTCCCGAGTGTCGATTGCATGATCTCCGGGTCAAGGGTGGAGAGGCCAAGCCGCGAAAGGGCCGTGGCCCAGTCGATGGTCTCTGCAATTCCGGGCGGTTTATACAGACCCATATGTCGCAGCTCCGACACCGCTGCTGAAACCTCGCGAGCGAGGCTCGGTGCAATACCTGGCACCCGAAGCCGCACAATCTCGACCTCACGTTCAAGGTCGGGATGCTCGACCCAGTGGTAGAGGCATCGACGCTTCAGCGCGTCATGGACATCTCGGGTGCGATTGGAGGTGAGGATCACGATCGGTGGGCGATCGGACTGGATAACGCCAAGTTCAGGGACGGTCACTTGAAAATCTGACAGCACCTCGAGGAGATACGCCTCAAATTCGTCGTCAGCCCGATCGATCTCATCGATCAAGAGAACGGGGGGAGGACCGTCACCTGGGGTCACCGCTCGCAGGATCGCACGTCGAATGAGAAAACGTTCTTGGAAGAGTTCGGCCTCAAGGTCATCGCTGCTACGGCCGTCGGTCGCTCCGGCTGCTTCAGCTGCTCGGAGATGCAGCAACTGACGGGCGTAATCCCAGTCGTAGACCGCTTGAGCTACGTCGATACCCTCGTAGCACTGGAGCCTGATCAGTTCAGCCCCCGTCCACGACGCAATCACTTTGGCCAGTTCGGTTTTGCCAACTCCGGCATCGCCTTCAAGGAGGAGCGGTCGACCGAGGTCCATTGCCAACATCAGCGCAGTCGCAAGACCGCGATCTGCGAGGTAGCCGTGCTCGGCGAGCGCCTCATGGACCGACTCGGGTGTCACCGAAGGCAGGCTAGCCGTGTGATCGCCAGTGGTCGCTCTGGGGTCAGGAGTCGACGCCGAGGCCGACGCGATCGAGACCCCGTAACCAGAGGTTTCGCCGACCCGTACGGTCTTCTCTGTTCAGCGACCACCGTGTGGCCTGAATTCCGAAGAATCTGAACGGCTCGGGCGGGAAGGGCCACGGCTTCTCACGTACGAGCGAGGTCTGCGTTGCCACCGAGCGACGCCCGTAGAGCAGATCGAGCATGGTTGCGGCTCCAAATCGGGAGGCAGCTACCCCGAGCCCGGTGTATCCAAGTGCATAGCCCACTCGTCCCCCCATTGCTCTGCCCCAGAACACGGTGAAGCGGCTTGAGGTATCGATGGCACCGCCCCACATGTGACTGAACTGCACACCCTTGAGTTGGGGAAAGGTCTGGAAGAAGTGCGTACTCAACGTGGCCCACGATTCCGGTCGACTCTCAAATTCGGTGGAGACTTTGCCTCCCCAGTAGTAGATGGCGTCGTAGCCACCCCACAGGATCCGATTGTCAGAGGTGAGCCGGTAGTAGTGGAACTGGTTGGCGTTGTCGGAGAGACCCTGCCGATTCGCCCATCCGATACTGGCCATCTGTTCATCGGTGAGTGGCTCGGTGATCAGGCAGTAGTCGTAGACCGGCGCGATGTAGTTGCTGATCCGTTTAAGGAGTGGTTTGAACGCGTTCGTCGCGAGTGCGACGCGACCCGCTCGAACACGTCCGAGCGGGGTGGTGACGATGACACCGATGCCGTCGCGCTCAAGTTCGGTGGCCTTGGTGTCCTCGTAGATTCTGACACCGAGACGTTCAGCAACTGACTTGAGTCCCCAGACGAGTCGTGCTGGATCGACCAAGGCTGAGCCATTCCGGTCCCAGAGCCCGCTGGTGTAGGTCGGTGAGGCCACCTCGGCTCGCATCTGCTCCTGGTCGAGCCAACTGACCTCATGGCCGAGGCGCTGCATGAGAGCAAACTCCTCGTGGAGTTCCTTCTCGTAACTAGGGGGATGAGACTGGGCGACTACCTCGATGACGCCAGTGCGTTGATAGTCACAGTCGATTCCATACCGGCGTAGCGCTGTCTCGATCTCGTCGAGGTTGCGCATACCGAGTTCCTCAAGCACCTCGACATCGTCGGGGAAGTGTCGAAAAGCGTTCGAGATCCCATGGGTCAGGCTCGCATCCATGAAACCACCGTTGCGGCCCGACGCGGCGCTGCCAATCGCGTGGGCTTCGATCAGGATCACGTCACGTGACGGATCCCGTTCTTTAGCGATGATGGCTGTCCACAGGCCGGTGTATCCGCCTCCAACCACGCAGAGGTCGCAACTCTCGGTGCGGACCAGTGTGGGGTTGGTTTCGGGAGCGTTTGCACCATCAAGCCAGTACGGCACATGTTCTGCATCGGCGATCGCGTCCAGATGGAACTGATCGATCGGATTGTCGTCACTCGACATCGGTTATCACCCGACGGGGAGTGTATGCCTGGTTGGGTGGCGTCGTTCGGTCTGTCTGATCAACCGGCGGCTTCGGTGAGCGCACGTCGGGTGAGCACTCGAGCAAGGTGCTGACGGTATTCTGCCGAGGCGTTGAGGTCGGCTTGTGGGTCTGCCTCATCTGCTGCGTGCGCAGCTGAGTCTTCAATCGATGCTCCGGATGCGAGTGCTGCCGCGACCGAGGTTGCGAGAACGGGGACCGAGGACATGTTCACCAAGCCGACCCCAGCTTCGGAGCCGCGGCTCCACGCTGCCACGCCGACGATCGCCCAATCCTGTGCCCGTCGGTTGAACTTCTGGAAGCTCCAACCAGCACCATGCATCTTTGGAACTTTGATCTCGGTCAGGAGTTCGTCTGCCTCAAGTGCTGACGTCAGGTATCCCTGATAGAAGTCAGCTGCAGCAATCTCACGGGTTCCGTTTGGCCCAGCAACCACGTACGTCGCCCCAAGGGCCAGCGTGGTGGCAGGCAGATCGGACGCTGGATCAGCGTGGGCGAGTGAGCCGCCGATGGTTCCGCGGTGTCGAACCTGAGGATCGCCTACATGTGATGTCGCGTGGGCGAGCAGAGGGACGTGTTCGCGCAACACCGGGGAGTTCTCGACGTCCATGTGCCGGGTGAGAGCACCGATCGCAACGTGATCACCTGCATCGCGCACATATGACAGGTCCGAAACTCGTCCGATATCGACGAGTACGGTCGGCTGCGCCAGCCTCAGCTTCATGAGGGGAATCAGGCTGTGTCCACCAGCGAGGAGTTTTGCGTCATCGCCATACTGGCCAATGAGACTGATTGCTTCCTCCGCCGAGGAGGCACGTACGTAATCGAATGCGGCAGGAATCACTGCGAGCCTCCTTGAGCTGCGTTGATAATAGACCAGACAGTATTCGGACTGGCGGGCATCGGCACATTCCGGACGCCGAGACCTGAGAGGGCATCGACGACCGCGTTGATCACCGCTGGTGTAGCAGCAATCGTCCCGGCCTCTCCAACACCCTTCACGCCGAGTTGATTCGTAGGCGATGGGGTGATTGTGTGACCGGTGATCACGGGCGGCACATCGCTCGCAGCCGGCACCAAGTACTCAGCCAAGGTCGAGGTCCGAAGGTTGCCGTCGGAGTCATAGACGGCTTCTTCGAACAGCGCTTGGGCAAGACCTTGGATGACCCCGCCGTGCACCTGTCCATCGACGATGAGCGGGTTGACTTGGTTGCCACAATCGTCGACGGCGACGTACTTGAGCACCTCGACCTCGCCGGTCTCTGTGTCGACCTCGACGACGCAGATGTGGGTACCGAATGGCCACGAGAAGTTCGGTGGGTCGTAGGTCGTGTGCGCTTCGAGATTCGGCTCCATCCCATCAGGGAGGTTGTGTGCAGTGAACGCCTCGAAGGCGATCGCTGCGAGTGGCATAGCCCGATCGGGTGATCCTGCAACGGTGAACTGGCCGTGTGAGAACTCGAGATCATCGGGGTTGGCCTCAAGCAGATGGGCGGCGATCTGCTGAGCCTTGTCGATGACCTTGTCGCAGGTCATCGCAATAGCAACACCCCCCACCGAGAGCGATCGTGACCCGTAGGTGTCGAGGCCGAGTGGGGCGATTGCCGTATCGGAATGGAGGACATCGACGTCATCTGGACTGATTCCGAGTTTCTCGGCGACGATCATCGACCAGGCCGTCTCATGGCCCTGCCCATGTGGGGACGTGCCGGTGACGACCTGCACCTTGTTCGTGGGCAGAACTCGAACCGTGGCCGCCTCCCAACCTCCAGCGCCATAGTTGAGGGAAGCAAGGACCCGAGACGGCGCCAAACCGCACATCTCGAAATAGGTCGATAGTCCGATCCCGAGGCGCTTGGTAGCTCCGGGCACGTTCTGTGATTGCTGTCGTTCGCGCAAGTCCGTGTAGCCCACCATCTCAGCGGCGAGCGTGGCGGCACCATCGTGGTTGCCGGAGTCGTAGACGAGCCCGGTATACGCCTCGTAGGGGAACTTGTCGACAGGAATGAAGTTGCGGCGCCGAAGTTCGAGTGGGTCGATTCCGATCTCGGTGGCGAGGGCATCCATCGCTCGTTCAATGGCATAGGTGGCCTCTGGCCGGCCAGCCCCTCGATACGCATCGGTAGGGGTCATGTTCGTGAACACCGAGGTGCAGGAGAAGTCGAAGGCTTTCGGTAACTCATAGACCCCCGCATAGAGGAACGCTCCGAGGAGCGGAACGCCAGGGGTCACGAGTTGGAGATATGCCCCCATGTCGCCGATGAGGCGCACCCGAAGGCCAGTCAACCGACCGTCAGCGTCTGCTGCGAGTTCGATGTCCTGAATCTGGCCACGTCCGTGAATCGTTGCCTGGCATCCCTCTGAGCGGGTTTCAGTCCATCTGACGGGGAGTGCATGCCGTCGAGCGAGGGCAACGCACAGAAGTTCCTCTGCATACACGTTGAGTTTCGATCCAAACCCGCCCCCCACCGCCGGCGCAATGACCCGAAGTTGGTGCTCGGGTATGCCGAGGGTGAGAGCAGTCATCACTTTTAGGATGTGTGGGACCTGCGTGGACGAGTACAGAGTCATATCGCCGCCGAAGGGCTGGGGTACTGCGAGTACAGCTCGTGGCTCCATGGCTGCCGGGATCAACCGTTGTTGGACGTACCGCTCCTTGACGGAGTAGGCGGCAGCGGCGAACGCGGCGTCGCACGCACCGTCTGTTTCTTCGATCTTGAGGTCCCACGTGTACGAGCGGTTGGTTCCGAGTTCATCGTGGATTACGACGCGGTCGCTGAGGGCATCCTCGAGGTCGGTAACGGCCTCGAGTGGTTCGTACTCGACGATGACTGCCTCAACGGCATCCCGAGCAGCTTCTGCCGACTCGGCGATCACGCACGCCACGCCGTCACCCACGTGGTTCGCCTGTGTAACCGCGACCGGGAGATGCGCGGGGTTCTTCATGTCGTCGGTGACCGGCCAAGCACATGGCATCGGTCCCGCCCACAGATCAGCGAGGTCGGCTCCTGAGTACACCGCTCGGACGCCGGGCAGAGCCGCGGCAGCTGACGTGTCGACTGAGAGGATTCGCGCCCGGGCGTAAGGGCTGCGCACGAGAGCTAGGTGAAGCGCTCCCGGAACAACGATGTCGGAGGTGAATCGAGCCTCGCCGGTGAGCAGGGCTGGATCCTCCCTGCGCAGCATTCGCGAGCCGAGAACTCCGGTCGGCTGATCAGTCATGGTCATCTCAGAACCCCCCGTTCTGTCGATGGTGTCTTATGTCAAATGCAGAGTTATCCCTTTGCGCAGGCCAGAACGGACTGCACGATGTTGTGGTAACCGGTGCAACGGCAGAGGTTGCCCTCAAGGCCGATGCGGACCTCCTCCTCGGTCGGAGTCGGATTCTCTTTGAGCAGACTGGTGGCGGCCATCACCATGCCGGGGGTGCAGTAACCGCATTGCAATCCGTGGTTCTCCATGAATGCCTGTTGCATCGGGTGCAAGGTTCCGTCTGCGGCAGCCATTCCCTCGATGGTGGTGACAGCGTTTCCATCGGCTTGTACGGCGAGCACGGTGCAGCTCTTCACCGCCTCCCCATCGAGATGGATCGAACATGCCCCACACGATGATGTGTCACAGCCGATATTTGTCCCGGTCAAGCCCGCGCTCTCGCGGATGAACTGGACGAGCAGCGTTCGCGGTTCAACGTCGGCCGTATGTGCCTTGCCATTGATGGTGACGGTGATCTCCACGGGGTCCCCCTGATTCGCTCGGTCAGCGCCTCCTCGTTGGAGGCCGTGCCCACCATCATGCACCATTTGAGGGGTGTCGGTCGACAGCGGGGGTTAACCACCGGTCAACCGAGGGGTGAATCAGCCGAGCAACTCGACGACATCGATCACGATCAGCACAGAGAGAAAAACGATCACGGTCGACCCGAGCACGGTGTAGTGCCATCGTTTCGTGTGGTCCGCCCGCCAGAAGCGCCTGATGCTCATGACGATCGCAACGATGGCCGCCAGGCTGATCGGGATACCGATTAACGGTCCGACACCGCTCGCGATGCCGAGTGCAGGAAGGACGAACGGGAAGACGATGTACATGAGGAGACATCGCACGGTCGCCACCATGATCGACGTTTGGAAGGCCCGCCGGGCGTCATCGGCGGATGCGCGAGGTCCGTCGACGGGCAGCCGAAGGATCCGGCGCATGGCCCGATCGGCTTGACCT
>JBDQKN010000022.1:0-14210 GCA_040263235.1 Ilumatobacteraceae bacterium | reverse complement strand
CAGACATGCCGACCGGAACGGTCGTCACGGGAAGGAAGGTCACGCCCGCAGGGCCCACCCAGGTGAACAGGTCGGTGTATGGACGATCGATGCCATCGATGCTGACGCGGCGGTCGAACTGTGGCTCAGAGTGATCGTGCTCGATCGCGTCTCGGGGCTGCACTGGCATCAACATGATGTCGAAGCCCCTGAAAAACTCCTCCCAACGCATTCGCAACTGGAGTCGCCGCTCGTGGTTGCTCAGCCAGTCGCGATGACGCATTGCCGTATTGCGCTTGACGTAGCCGAGCGGAGTGTCTGAGTTGTCGGCTGCCATGTGGTCGAGTTTCTCTCGGGCATGGCCACCGGACAGGGCTGCGTACAGCAACTTCTGGAATACGTCGATTGCTTTGTCGAGTGTGAAACCCGGTCTCGCTGACTCATCGACGGCGATTCCGTCTGCACGGAGTCGGGCGATCATGTCGGCCATCACCCGACGGGTGTCGGCATCGACGGGTGCAGCGGGATCGTCGGTCCATGCAGCGATCCGAAGGTCAGCCGCCGATTCCTGTCGTGACGCCGGAAGGTCGAGATGCCAGGCTGGGCTGTCCCAGCGGTCGGGGCCTGAAATGATGTCGAGGGCCAGTTCAAGGTCGTCAACATGGCGTGCCATCGGACCTGCTGCTGCGATATCTGCTTGGCTGAGGGTGCCGGGCAAGCCAGGAATCTGTCCGTGAGCAGGAACGATTCCGAAGGACGGCTTGTGGCCAACCACTCCCGAGTAGTGCGCAGGAACTCTGATCGAGCCACCGATGTCGCTTCCAAGCTCGAGTGCTGTGAAGCCCATTGCAAGCGCTGCCGCTGATCCGCCCGAGGACCCGCCACAGGTCCGGCTCTGCTCGAACGGATTCATCGTGGTGCCATAGACCTCGTTGTATGACTGAATATCGCCTGCCCAGATCGGCAGGTTGGTCTTTGCCCAAATGACCGCTCCAGCCTCACGGAGTCGTGCCACCGGCGCAGCATCCTCGCTTGGGATGTGGTCAGCGAGTTCCGGTGCGCCCGACGTCGTGATGCATCCTTCGGTTTGGAATGAGTCTTTGATCGTCATCGGTACGCCGTGGAGCGGCCCGAGCTCGTGGCCCGCGAGCACAGCAGCGTCAGCCGCGTCGGCGGCCGCCCGTGCACGATCGAGGTCGCGTCGGACGATGGCGTTGATCGACCCGTCGAGTCGGTCAGCTCGTGCAACCATGTGATCGAGTACCTCGCGGCTCGACACTTCGCGGCGCGCGATGCGTTGGGCTGTCTCAGTGGCGGACCACCAGTGAATTTCGTCGCTCATTCTCGAACCTCCAATGTCATGCGGCGGCTGAGGCCGTGGTTATGAGTCTGCCTGCGTGCTGATCCATGGCACGAGTTCGGCAGAGAGCACAGGTGTCATCCATTCTGCGACGGTGTTCGTCAGGTGATGGCTGTCTCGGTAGACCAGGATGTCACCGAGCACGACTGGACAGCGAGTGGTGTCATCGTCGTCGCCGGGGGTCAGATCGACACAGAGCCAGCGATGAGGATCGATGATCCCGACATCGAGTTGATCGGCAACAGTCATTGCCGCATCTCTGACAGAACGTTCGACCTGGCGGAGCCTCCCTGGTTCACATGGGGTCAGGTCGGCCCGGTGTACGGCAGCACACGCTGGGACAGAGTCATATGGGTCGGGGGAGTCGAGAATCAGAATCGGCTCAGCCCCGATCGATCGGATGGCTTCGATGGTTGCCGGCAGGCCAACCTCCCACGCGGACGACGGCACCGACATACCGTCCGGCCCAGTCAGCAGTCCCCAGTGCTGGGAGATGATCACGACATCGACAGCGGCCTGCTCGAATTCATCGAGTACTGCCTGGCGCCACGGTTCGCATTGGGTGAGGTAGGTGCCGGCCCCACGGTTCCAGGTGGTGACATCGAAGATCGGGCACCCCCCCTGGGTGTGCGAGATCAGCCGCCACGCATTATTTGCCGCCATCGACTCGATGGGGGCGAACCACTGGGCGGCGTGACTGTCGCCGAGGAGCCCAATGGTGATGGATCCCTCCCTATCGCCGAAGTCACACGGTGTCGCTGGCGTAGAAGCGAGAAACTGGTGGCAACCGGTGGTGTAGACGTCGCTTGTGTCAGTGCTGGCCTCGTACAACCCGGGTCGAAGATTGTCGGGGAGGATGATTCTGTCGAGAGCGGCAGTGGTGGCTAGTAACGGGAGGTCGCCTCGATTGTCGGGCTTGGGTGGAAGGGGCGGCAGGGTCGAGGTGGTCGATTGGGTCTCGATGGCGGTACTGGCCGGGCGATCATTGGTGGGTGTAGGGGCTGGGGTCGTCGTTGGCACAGACACGATTTCTGGGGCTGCTGCAACAACACCGGTGGTGAGGTCCGGCTGTCGGTTTGCGGTCGCCACCCCAACTGTCGCAGCGACGGCGACGGCGCCGAGACCGAACGCCAGTGAACGACGCGGCCGCCCGCTCAGAGCAGTTGCGAATCGAATTGCATTCTCGATGGAGCTATTACCGAGCTCGCTGAGAGCGAGGACGACGACGATGGCAACCGTTGTGGTGGTGCCGGTGAGAGGACTACCGATGGCGTGGGGGGCGAGGATGAGCACCGGCCAATGCCAGAGGTAGAGCGAGTACGACCGGGCACCGATCCATTGCAGCGGTCGGATGCCGAGAAGCCGTTCGGCTCCCGACCCGTGAATGCCTCCAACGATGACGGCCGCGGTCGATAGCACCGGCGCAAGAGCGATCCACCCCGGGAAAGCCTGACCGCCGTCGATGAGCGCTACCGAGGCCCCGAGACCTGCGAGGCCAGCAACCGAGAGGGCAATCCCTGCTCGAGGCCGTCCGGTTGGTAGTCGATGAACGGCTACGGCGATCATGGCACCGACGCCGAGTTCCCACGCCCTCGTGTGGAGCCCGAAGTACGACCATGTTGGAGCGCTTGACGAGAGCAACACGCTCGACGCGAACGAACTGATGACGATGATGCCAGTGGCGATGCCGATGGCTCTTCTGGCCCTTTTCACACGAAGTGTGATGAGCCCGATGACCGCGGGCCACAGGAGGTAGAACTGTTCTTCGACTGCTAGCGACCAATAGTGCTGCACCGCTGAGGGGTCGGCGTCTCCGGCGAGGTAGTCGGTTCCGCGAACGGCGAAGATGACATTCACCGAGAATCCGGCGGCAGCGAGAACATCGCGACCGAGGTCGCGTAGCGAGGTGGCCGGGAGCACTGCGACACCTACAAGAGCGGTGACGACGAGCACCAGGGTTGAGATGGGAAGAAGTCGTCGAGCTCGGCGCGCGTAGAACGCAACGAGGTCGACTCCTCCGGTCTGTTCACGCTCACCGATGAGCAGGCCGGTGATGAGGAAGCCGGAGATCACGAGAAATGAATCCACGCCGATGAATCCGCCCGCCGTTCCTGGGACTCCGGCGTGGTAGGCGATCACCGAAATGACGGCGAGGGCTCGGAGGCCTTCAATGTCACGGCGATGCTTCATTCCGGCAAGGTATCGGCGCGGCTCACTGCTTGGCGGTGGCTGCGGTCGGGCGAATTGAATCGAGCGCGGCGGTGCTCAGCCGGCGCAGAACAAGACTCAGGAGGCTGATGTGGATCACTGCCGACAGGATCCACGGTGCCCGCAACGCTGTCGATCGGTCGAGTGGGCCATCCAATAGGGCAACGAGTGTGCCACCAGCGAGCGCCCCAACGGGAATGGAACCCCACGCCATGAATCGGTACACGCTGTTGACCCGTCCGAGTAGATGATCAGGAATCACCGATTGGCGGAGACTGACCGTGACGACGTTCCACCCGAGTCCGAGCATGGCCGTGACCGAGAAGGCAAGCATCACGATCACCCAGGAACTGGTCAACCCGACCGCGAGGGAGCAGAGGCCAATGCCTGCAACTGACGTTACGAGGACCCTCCCACCGCCGAGGCGCCCACTAACTCGGGGAACCAGCCATCCGCCGACGATTGACCCGATTGCTCCTCCGGCACCGATGACTGCAAAGAGAAATGGCCCGGCGGCGAGCACCTCTTGGGCGAAGATCACCAACGTGGCTTCAGCGAGTGCACCGCTACCGTTCATGATGCCGAGCACGATGGCCATCGGCCATAGAACCTGATGTGAGCGAAGCCAGCGAATTCCGTCGCTCAGGTCGTCGCGCCAGGGTTGACGCTCTGTCGACGTGACGGGGCGGAACGATCCGGGAATGGTTGCGACCAATCCTGCGGCAGCGAAGAATGTTGCCGCGTCGATCACGAATGGCAGAGCAAACGAGATACCGATCAGCAGTGATCCGAGGGGTGGCCCAATGAACTGGTTGGCCGCGCTCTCCGCAGCCCAGATTCGACCGTTCGCTCGCTCAAGGCCCGGGCCGTCAATGATTGCTGGCATGAGGGTCTGTGCTGAGTTATCCCGAAGAACCTCGGCGGAGCCGAGCAGGAGCGTCGCAAGAACAAGGAGGGTGTACAGCGCAAGATCGGTCGTTGCGCCATCGACTACGGCCCCGGGTCCAGGAAGCGCACCGCTGCGCGCTAACACCGCCATGGCGATGCAGGCGGTGATTGCACCCCGCGCTAGGTCCATTCTCACGATGAGACGCCGACGGTCGACCCGATCGGTAATAACGCCGGCGGGCAGGCTGAGAACAAGCCAGGGCAGTCGTTGGGCAACCGCCACTAGGGCGATCAGGAGAGGGTGACGGGTGAGCGCCGAGGCGAGCCACGGGTAGGCCACCGCGCTCATGCCATCGCCGATGTTGGTAACCGTGGAGGCTGTTAGGAGGCGTCCAAAACCAGCTCGAACGCGGCTTCCCTGCTGTTGAGGGCCTGTCGGCATGGCGTGAGGCTAGGGCGGAGTTGGCGTCGCCACGGTGGTTAAGTCGTCGGCGAGCACGATTGTTCCTGAGAAGTGTTCTCTCATTGGGGCGAGCCAACCCTCGTCGTCTCCGGGCGCCCGGCCCGGTACGTAGTGGGTGCACACCAGGGTATTAACGCCATTTCGGGCAGCGGTCTGGGCCGCCTGGGTGGTGGATGAGTGGTAATCGAGGATGTCTTGCAGCCGGGAGCTTGGAATCAGACGGACTAGGTCATCTCGAATCACCGTCTGGAGGTAAATGTCTGCGCCGGCGCACAGTCGGTCGAGGCCTTCGCAGGGAACCGAATCACCAGCAACGGCGATCACGCCTGTCTCACCGGCGATTCGATAGCCGACGGTTGGTTCAACCGGGCGATGATCTGTCGGTTCGACAGCGATGGTGAGGTCGCCAAAAATGATCTGCTCGCCACCGGTCACCTCGGTGACCTCGAGGTTTGGGCCGGTATTCAGGTCATCATGGTGGGAGAGGCGGTATCTGATGTCTGGCGCAAGCATGGCGAGTGTTCCGTCGAGCATCTCTCTGGTGCCGGTTGGGCCGACGATCACCAGCGGTGCCGGGTTTGGGTTCATCACCCAGTGGGTGGTGATCACGTCGTTCAGGTCACTGATGTGGTCGCTGTGAAGGTGGGTTATCAGGACAGCGTCGAGCATCGGGGGGAGTACCCCGGCCGCCGCCATACGCATGACGACGGCGCGCCCAGCGTCGACGAGGAGTGTGGTTGAGGCAGTTCGAACGAGATTCGCCGAACCGGCTCGGTCTGGTGATGGAATCGGGCTTCCGGTGCCAAGAACCGTGAGGGATACTGCCATAGCCAGAATCCTAGTAACCGTTGGTAATCAGTTCGAACGCCGACATCGCTGATTGAGAACCGTCACGCTGAGCACGTTCGTCCGTACGCACGTACCGAGATTTGTTGTTATGGTTTACCCACCGTTCTCGTCCCCGTCATCTTCAACACTTCTTTGAGGTGCCACCGATATGGGGTCGTGCAGCGTGAACACGGTGGGGCAATGGTGCCTCACCATCCTGATCAGGAGGAAATTCATGATTCGAATCACCAGCACCCGGCGCCGTGCCGCCGGAGCGGTGGCCGCTCTGACGCTCATCCTCGCAGCCTGTGGTGGCAGCGACGATGTAGCAGATGAACCAGCCGCCGATGAGCCTGCCGCCGAGCAGCCTGCAGGCGAGGAGCCCGCAGCCGAGGAGCCCGCAACCGATGAGCCGGCCGATGAGGTCGAGGTCACCCAGGACGGTGGCATTCTCGCCGCGGTCCAGGCTCGCGGAACGCTCAACTGTGGTGTCTCTGGCGCCGCCGTTGCCTTTTCATATACCCAAGCCGATGGCTCCATGGCGGGCATCGACGCCGACTATTGCCGCGCAGTTGCCGCTGCCGTGCTCGGCGACGCCAGCGCCGTCGAGTTCACCGCACTGACCGCCGCCGAGCGTTTCACGGCTGTGCAGACCGGTGACGTTGACGTTCTGATGCGTAACTCGACTTGGACTCAGAGCCGTGACACCGAGGTCGGTATGGACTTCGGTCCGACCACGTACTACGACGGTCAGCAGCTCATGGGCCGCACCGCTGATGGCTTCACCGGGTCCTCGTCCGTTGACGAGATCGATGGCGCCGTCGTGTGCACCAACGCTGGCACCACCACTGAGACGAACATCTCAGAACTCGCCAGCGTGCTTGGCCTCGACATCACCTTGACCACCTTCGAGGATTACGACCAGGTCACCGAGGCGTTCATCGCCGGGACCTGCGACGTGATCACGACCGATGGTTCGGGTCTGGTCGGCCGTAAGGCAGCTCAGGAGCCAAACGCCGGCGATTGGGCGATCTTCCCCGCCACCCCGATCTCGAAGGAGCCTCTCGGCCCGGTCTACGCGCAGAACGATTCTCAGTGGGCCGACGTGGTCAACTGGACCGTCTACGCCACCTTGATCGCCGACGAGTACGGCGTCGCTGCCGCAGATGCAGATGCCGCACTTGCAGGTGACTTCGGTCCCGAGATGCAGCGCCTCATGGGCGGAGAAGGCGAACTGCAGTCCGCGATGGGCCTCTCGGCTGACGCGTACTACAACGTCATCAGCCAGGTCGGTAACTACCAGGAAATCTGGGATGCCAACCTGACCCCGGTCGGTCTGGACCGTGAGGGCTCTGCCAATGCTCTTTGGAGCGATGGTGGCCTCATGTACGCGCCGCCCGCTCGCTGATTTCAGCGAACTAACGTTGAGTGACTGGCCGGGCCTCTCGAGGCCCGGCCAGTTGCGCACAATCCATTCCGTCCTCTGCTCGGGGGTCTTGCCGAGGTGAATCAATGACCGACAATCAATCCACCGCTTCGGTCATCCAGGTGGGGGGCCGCCCTCCGCTGTGGCGCAATGCTGCGGTGCTCAAGTGGGCAATTCAGTTCGCTGCCCTTGTGGCGGTACTTGGCGTTTTCTGGTTCCTTATCGTCGAGGCCCGCACGAATCTTGCTGCCAAGGGAATCCCGGTCGGGTATGACTGGCTCGACGATCCCGCCAATTTCCAGCTCGCAGAAGGTATCCAGACCGTCGACTCCCCGGAACGACGTCTGACGATGAGTCGGGCCCTCTGGGTCGGCATGGTCAACACCCTCCGAATGGCCGGTCTTGGAATTCTCTTCGCCACGATCATCGGGGTGATCGTCGGTGTCTCGCGGCTTTCGAAGAACTACGTTGCCAGACGCTTCTCATCGGTATACGTCGAGACGCTCCGAAACGTTCCCGTCCTCGTTCAGATCATTCTGTGGCTCGCGATCCTCGGGTCGTTGGGCAAATTGACTGCCGATTCCGGGCCGATTCCGGGCTGGCTAATCATCTCGCAGAAGGGGATCTCGCTCCCACGGATATTCCTCGCCGATGGCTTTTATCAATTCGCTTCAATGATGCTCCTCCTGTCCGTTGGCATCCGATACGTCAATCGCTCACTTCGCCGTCGCCAGGAGCGCGAGGGAGGGGAGCACCGAGTTGGATCCAAGACCTTTGCGCTCGTCGTGGTTGCTGTAGTCGTTTCGTGGTTCGCCAATCCAGTGATGGCGTTTCTCGGTCCCGTGTTCTCAGCGCTATCCGATGGCTGGGGAGCGATACCCCAGGGGGTGATGCAGACTCTGCTCAGCCTGATAGCAGTGCTATCTGCGGCACTCTGGATCAAACGCTTCCTTGACTCACGCCGCACTCCGGCGGGGCTGGCCAAGCTCATAGACGACGACTGGTTCAGGATGATCTTCTCGGGCGTGGCAGCGCTTCTAGGCGTGTTCGTGGTGGTGCGGGGCTGGCCCGGTTTGTCGAGTTGGATGGTGAATTCGGGAAGTGACTTGTGGGGCGTGTTGGCGGACAAGTTCGGCGGCGGGCGCGGTTCTCTGCCCTTTGACGCCATGAAGCCAACGCTGTCTGAGGGGCGGTTCGTGAACTATGGAGATACCGGCTTGACGTTGTCAGTGTTCTATGCGGCGCTGTTTCTTGGGCTCGTGTTTTACACGTCGAGTTTCATCGCCGAGATTGTGCGAGGTGGAATTCTTGCGGTGCCCTCTGGCCAATCTGAGGCCGCCGCAGCACTCGGACTCACGAGGTCGCAGGCGCTTCGCAAGGTGGTTCTCCCACAGGCGTTTCGAGTCATCATGCCGCCGCTCGGCAATCAGTATCTGAACATCACCAAGAACACATCGCTTGGTATCGCCGTTGGATTCTCAGAGATCGTTCAGGTTGGGCAGACCGTCTACAACAAGAACTCGCAGACGCTGGCGGTTTTCAGCATCTACATGATCTTCTATCTCGCGTGTTCGCTGACCATCTCATCAGTGGTGAACACCGTGAACCGTCGGCTTGCGATTGTGGAGCGTTGACATGTCTGAGAGCACCATGACAGCCGCTACTCCAGCCCCGGTTGAACACGGTCGATCAGGGGTTCGTTGGGTCAGAGAGAACCTGTTCTCCTCGGTCTCGAACACCCTGCAGACCATCGTTTTCTCGGCGATTCTCCTTGGACTGATGCGCTGGATCCTCGGTCAGATCTTCTCCGAGGAGGCCGACTGGTCGTCGGTGGCGACGAATCTCCGTCTCCTCATGTCGTACAACTACCCGATTGATCAATTCATTCGAGTCTGGGTGGCAGCAACGATCGTGTTCCTCATGGTCGGCCTGAGTCTCGGAGCGTGGAAGGTCGACCCCGGCTTCTCCGTTCGTCGATTCGGCAGTACGACGTTGTCGACCGGGGCATTTCTGCTCCTCGTTCGAGTGTTGTCTCCCGAGGCCACCCCTCAGCGCATCGCATTGGCGATGGTTGTTGCTGGTATCGCCTTGTTGGTGCTTGGTTCGCTTGTCATGCGAGCGGTTCCCCGGGAGCGAGATCGGCGGCTGGGTTTCACCGCTGTGCTCAACTCGGTCGTCGCTCTCATCCTGGCGGTTCTTTGGTTGGTGCCCTTTGGCGACTATGGGGTGGTCGATGGCGAGCGGTACGCGGTTGATGGGGTGACGGTCGCCTCCTCCACAAAGGTGCCGTGGACACTCGTGTTGATCCTGATGGTGGCGTTTCAGGTCGTCGGGCGAGCGCTTGGTCCGTCCGTCGGCGCAACGGTCCGACGGCTCATCGTCCTGTTCTGGGTGGTGGGACCGGCGTTCATTATTTTCCTCGTTCTACGTGATCCAGCCTTCGACTGGGATCACGTCTGGTCAACCGATGTTCCAATGGCTGCAGCCTTCGCCCTTGGAGGAGGAGGGCTCCTCTATCTGCTCTCTCGGCCGGGCCGCGACGAGCTCGCCCGGGTCATTGGGGCAGTACTGCTTGCCTTTGCTCTCTTCAATTGGGTTGCGGCGTTTTTTGGTTGGTATCCGATGTTGCAGAAGGCGCGATTCTCGTTTTTGCTCATCGCATTTGCTGTGCTTCTGGTACCCACATTTGCGGGTGAGCGTGCGGCTCGACTCCGGTTTGCCGGTGCCTGGTTTGGCCTGATGGTCCTGATGCACTGGCTCATCACGGGAATCAATACCGAGTCGACCCTCGTGATCGCCGCACCTCCATTCCTCGGCGGTCTCGTGCTCACGGTTGGCATCGCCTACTACGTGATGTTGGTGTCGTTCCCACTCGGAGTCTTGCTGTCGTTGGCGCGTACCTCGAAGATGCCGATCTTCAGAGTGATGTCGACCACGTATATCGAGGTCATTCGTGGCGTGCCGCTTATCACGGTGTTGTTCTTCTTCTCAATCATGCTGCCCTTGTTTCTTCCTCGCGGAATGGGGATCAGCGATCTCGCAGCTGTCTTCGCCGGCTACACGGTGTTCTCGGCGGCGTATATGGCCGAGAACATCCGCGGTGGACTTCAGAGCATCCGTCAGGGTCAGTACGAGGCGGCCGATGCGCTCGGGCTGAGCACCGTTCAGAGAACAACGCTGATCGTTCTGCCTCAGGCGCTTCGTGTCTCGATTCCCAACTTGGTCGGTCAGGCGATCGCGACATTCAAGGAGACCTCGCTGATCGCAATTGTGGGCGGTTTCGACCTGTTGCGAATCGCCAACTCAACCATCCCAAATCAGCCCGATTTCCTCGGGCAGAAGCGTCCGGGGCTGCTGTTCATCAGTCTCGTCTATTTCGTGATCGCCTTCACCATGTCGAAGTCGTCCCAGCGCCTTGAGGCCAAACTTCAGGCTGGGCAGGCACGATGAGGCCGACAATCCCGTTCCGCCCATTCGAGGAGATGAGATGAGCATCGCCGATCAGGCACTGACCGATGACCTTGCGAGCCGGAGAGACATGATCGTCTGCCGAGGGGTGAAGAAGTGGTTCGGTGACTTCCAGGCGCTTCGTGGCGTTGACGTTACGGTGAAGGACCGCGAGGTGATGGTGGTTCTCGGTCCGTCGGGATCGGGTAAGTCGACTCTGATTCGCTGTATCAACCGACTTGAGGTCCACCAAGAGGGCGACATCATTGTCGATGGTATTGAACTCACGAATGACACCCGGAACATCGAGACGATTCGATCCGAAGTCGGCATGGTGTTCCAGCAGTTCAATCTGTTCCCGCACCTCACCGTTCTCGACAACATCACGCTCGCCCCGATCTGGGTTCGGAAGAAGGCGAAGGCCGATGCCGAGCAGATGGCGATGCAACTCCTTGAGCGGGTCGGCATTCCTGAGCAGGCCTCAAAGTTTCCCGGTCAATTGTCGGGCGGTCAGCAGCAGCGGGTTGCGATTGCTCGGTCGCTCGCAATGGAGCCGAAGATCATGCTCTTCGATGAGCCCACCTCAGCGCTTGATCCCGAGATGATTGCCGAAGTGCTCGACGTGATGAAGGATCTCGCCCGTGGCGGAATGACGATGATGGTCGTGACCCATGAGATGGGCTTCGCGCGCGAGGTTGCTGATCGTCTGGTGTTCATGGAGTCTGGTGATGTGGTCGAGGTGGGAACCCCCGAGCACTTCTTCACCAATCCCCGAGAGGAACGCACCAAACTCTTCTTGTCCCAGATTCTCTGAGGTCGAACTGCCAGAGGTGGTAACCGTCAGCCTTCCGGGACATGAGTGAACGGTGCCGAGCGACAAGGATGGGGCGATGACCGAGTATCCGCTCCCCAACGTGTCCAACGATCTTTCCGGCCAAGTTGCGCTGATCACCGGAGGGACCTCTGGCCTCGGGTGGAGATTCACCAGAGTGCTAGCTGCAGCAGGAGCAATCGTGGTGCCGACAGGTCGGCGGCGCGAGCGTCTCGATGAGATCGCCCGAATCGTTGAGGCTGATGGCGGTGTCGCTCATCCGGTCGTAATGGACATGACCGATGCTGACTCAATTGTGGCCGGAGTGGCTGAGGCTGAGGCGGCAGTTGGAACCGTGTCGATTGCCGTTAACAACGCTGGTGTTCCCGATGCTCAACGCGCCCACAAGATGCCTCTCGATCTCGTTGACTCTGTGCTCGACACGAATGTTCGCGGCCCATGGATTCTTGCCTGTGAGGTGGCGCGTCGGCTGATTGCGGCAGAGACACCCGGCCGGATCGTGAATATTGCAAGCGTCGCAGCATTCAACTATTCGGGCGAGGGTGCTGCTCTGTATTCGGTCTCCAAGGCGGCAGTCGCTCGGATGAGTGAGGTGCTCGCTGTCGAATGGGCTCGATTCGGAATCAACGTGAACTGCATCGCCCCCGGCGCATTCTCATCCGAGATGATGGACGGGATGCTTGAACGCATGGGCGATATAACTCAGCGGTTCCCACGCCGCCGAATCGGCGATCCGGCTCAACTCGACTCGACCTTGCTGTATCTCTGCTCGCCCGCTTCGGATGCGGTGACGGGAACCGTGATCCGGGTCGATGACGGTCAAGGCCCGCGGTGACCATCGTGACGACAGTCATCGTCGTTCGGCATCACTAGGTGAGAGGATGTCGCTGAAGGGGGCGTGACATGTTCGGTGGGCTACTCCCATTGCTGGTTGTTGGACTGATCATCTATGCCGTAGTCCGTCATCGGGATGGTGGAGGGTCCTCGAGTCCGCCGCCCTCGGTGGCTGACGACGTTGAGGAGGCCCTTGGGCGTTGGGTTGATGCCGGGTTGCTCGATTCGGATCGTGCGGAGTTGATTCGAGCATTCGAGGTGACCCAGTCGAGTCTGTCTGTTGTCGACACGGTCAGGTCGAGTGAGCGCAGAGTTCCACTTGTTGCTGAGGCTCTCGGCTACCTCGGAGGGATTCTCGGCATCGTCGGTCTTGTGATGTTGATCTCGCGTTACTGGGGCGACATGTCGGATGTCGTTCGGTTGGCGGTGTCGGTCTCTGGCATGGTGCTCGGCATCGTGGCTGGTGCTGTCGTGCCGGCCACCGAGGATTCTGCGCTCACTCGGCTCCGCTGGTTCGTGTGGATGGTGGCGACGGCGGCGGCAGGTGTGGTTGGAGGAGTCGTCGTACACGATCTCATGGGTCGCGATGACTGGCGCCAGGAGACACAGGTGGCGTTGGGCGTTGCCATAGCGGTCGCGGTGGTCAGCGCATGTCTCTGGTGGTGGCGGGAGCGGCCGATACAGCAGGTGACCATGATCGCTGGGGCCGGGGTCGCGGTTGGATGTGCCGTTGCTCAAGTCTCTGGTACTGGCCCGACGGGTGCAGCGGTCTGGGGATTCGGCCTGCTGGTGATCGCGGTTGGCGCGACGACGCGGGCACCCTCCGTGGTGGTGAGCGTGACTGCCGGTGCAGCCATTGTGATCATCGGCGCAGCGATGGCGGCTGACGAGTGGATGGGGCCTGGGTCACTTCTCATGGTCATATCTGCAGTTGGATGTGTGGTGGCTGGTTCGGTGTGGGCCACTCGATCGGGCAGCCTCGACGCGCACATGACCGTCGTTGATCGACTTCGTCGGTCGGGTCCGACCGGGTTGGTCATTGTCGGTTCGCTGGGCCTCGTTCAGGCGGTTCCACTCTCGGCCGTTCATTTCGCAGACCGAGCTGCAGTTTCCACTGGCGCGGTGCTGTGGGCTGCAGGGGCTCTTCTTCTCATCCTGGTCGACCAGTTGACCATTCGTTACCCGGTGCTCGTCGGAGTGATAGGCGGCCTAGGGCTGGTGATCGGTCCGGCGGTAACTGCCGGGCGATCCGAAGCAGTGGCGACGATCAGCGGGCTCGCAACTGCGCTCGTGATGGTTGGGCTTGGCACCGTCCCAGGTCGAGTTCTGCTGTCTCTGATCGGGTCGGTCAGCCTCCTTATCTATGTCCCATGGTCGATTTCGCATTTCTTTCCCGGAGAAGACCGCGCTCCGTTGTTGATTGCAGCCTCAGGTGGTGTGATCGTGATCGTGGCAGTGATGCTGTCTCGCTCCGCCGGTCGGGTCAGGACAGAATTGGCAGGCCGTCACCCTCGGTAAGGTGATCTCATGACGACCGATCGTTCCCGCCCGGAGATTTCGATTCCTGAGGGCGATCCGCCCGTTGTGCTCGAGTCGGTTGATGAGGTTCTCGGCGACGGCGATCCTGCCATGCCCGGATCGACGGTAGTCGTCCATTACGCCGGGGTCTCGTGGAGCACCGGAGTGGAGTTCGACGCCTCGTGGAACCGAGGGATGCCGTTTGATTTTCCCCTCGGAGCAGGTCATGTGATCGCCGGTTGGGACCAGGGCGTTAGCGGTATGCGGGTTGGTGGACGCCGCAGGCTGACCATTCCGCCCCACCTCGGTTATGGCGATCGTGGAGCTGGCGGAGTCATTGCGCCAGGGGAGACTCTCATATTCGTGGTCGACCTGTTAGCAGTTCGCTGACGGTCGCTGGCAGAGCGTCAGGCAAACTCGCTTAGAT
>JBDQKN010000021.1:0-14560 GCA_040263235.1 Ilumatobacteraceae bacterium | reverse complement strand
GTCCACGACCACGACCACCGTCACTCTGCCGACGCCGGTCCCCCCTCACCAAGACACCCGATCGACCGAGCCGGTCGTTGAGCTGTCATCGATTCAAATTCCGGCCATCGAAGTCGATGCAACGATGTACGAAGGGATTCGACTGACGACCCTCGATCTCGGCCCCGGCCACTGGCCCGGCACCGCTCGACCCGGTGAGCTTGGCAATGTGGTCGTCGCTGGACATCGCACCAGCAAACACAAGGTGTTCCGGAACCTCGATCAGTTGGTGCCTGGCGATGAGATCATCCTCGAGGATGACAATGGGCGTCACGTCTATCTGGTTGAACGAACCGAAGTCGTCGAACCCACAGCACTCTGGATCATCGATCAGGCCCCAGAGACGACGATCACCCTCTTCGCATGCCATCCACCCGGATCGACCGCCCAGCGGATCGTGGTTTTCGGTCGACTCTCCGAGTGAGTGTCCCCCGCCACCTCCTCCTCCCTGCGTGTGGAGGTCTCTGTGTGGCGGCCTCGATGCCACCGTGGGGGTTCTGGCCGCTGTCCTTTGTCGGCATTGCGCTCCTTGGGACCAGCCATGCTGAGCGTGCCAGACATCGGGCACTGTCGGGTTTCGTATTCGCTGTGGCCTGGTTGGCACCCGCGACTGCATGGATGTGGTTTTTGACCGCACCCGGCCACCTCGCAGCCATCGCTGTGTTCGCAGGGTTTCACGCCGTTGCCGGGGCCATCGTCCCGGTGTCGCACTGGTCGCCACTTGCCCGAGCAGGAGCGCACACTCTCGCCGAGTCCATGCGACTCGCCGTTCCATTTGGCGGTGTGCCTCTCGCCACACTTGGTATCGCTCAGGCGGGTGGCCCGCTCATCGTCGTCGCCCGCCTCGGCGGCGTGTTGCTCATTTCGCTCGTCGTATTCACCATCGGATTCCACCTGCCCCCTCTGGTGAACACCTCCCGCCGATCTGCTCGGCTCGTGGCACCGGTTCTGGTGTCAACGTCGATCGTGTTGATCTCGGTGATCGCTCCCTCGGGCCGCGACCTTGGTGACGGCGAACTGCAGGTTGCAGCCGTTCAGGGTGGCGGAAAGCAGGGCACCACCGCTCTCCAGGTTCCCTCACGCGATGTCACTGCGGCCCATCTTGAGGCCACAGCGACAATCGGACCAGATCCTGAGCTCGACCTGGTGGTGTGGCCCGAGAATGCCATCGACGTCAACGGTGTCGCATTCGCCGACAGCGAGCAGCATCTCCAAGTGGCATCGGAGGCCGCGCGTCTTGGCGTTCCCATTTTGGTGGGGGTCACCGAAGATGCCGATCAGGTCTACGAGGTGGATCCAGGCAATTTTGTGAACGCCCACTACACGGTGATGCCCGATGGGTCGGTCGTTGATCGCTACGTGAAAGTCATCAGGGTCCCCTACGGCGAGTATGTGCCGCTCCGAGGGGTGCTCGAAGCCCTCGGAGCTCCGGTGGATCAGATCCCGAGTGACGCATTACCGGGTCGAGGCCCAGCTGTGCTCGATGTTCCGGGCGTAGCCCGTGCGGCCGTGATGATCTCATGGGAGGTGTTCTTCGGCCGCCGCAGCAGAGACGGTGTCTCCGCCGGGGGTGAAATCCTGATCAATCCGACGAACGGTGCTAGCTATACCTGGACCATCCTCCAGACCCAGCAGGTGGCATCAAGCAAGCTTCGCGCCGTCGAATCAGGCCGGTGGGTCATCCAGGTCGCACCGACCGGATTCTCGGCCATCATCGACCCGACGGGCCGGGTTGTTCAGCGCAGCGGAATCTCCGAGCAACGAGTGCTCATCGGCGAGGTGATCCGGCGGACCGGATTCACCCTCTACGGACGCTTGGGTGATCTTCCCATCATCATGTTTGCTGCGCTGCTACTTGTTCCGGCGCTTAGAGGCCAGAGGGTCAGACGTCGAGGATCACTGTCACCGGACCGTCGTTGACCAGTTCCACTCGCATCTCCGTTCGGAATCTGCCGCTGGCGACGACCACACCGTGTGAACGCAGTCGTTCGATCACCTTGTCGATGAGTGGCTCGGCTGTTTCGGGACGAGCAGCAGCAGACCAACCGGGTCGGCGTCCACGGCTCGTATCGCCGTAGAGGGTGAACTGGGACACGACCAAGACCGGACGGTCGAGGTCAAGAACCGAGCAGTTCATGACCCCGTCGGCGTCATCGCAGATTCGCAAGGTCGCAATCCGATCTGCCATTCGATCAGCGGTTGACTCATCATCGTCATGTGTAACGCCGATCAGTGCGAGCAAGCCGGCACCGATTTCACCGGTCCTCACCACGCCGGTCGGCTCCTCGACATCAACCGATGCTCGGATCACCCGTTGGACCACAGATCGCATCACCACAGCCTGCCACGGAAGGTGGCGATGGGGCCATTGAGTCGGATCACGTAACGTGGAGATTCAGCGACGATTTTCGCGAGTTCCATCGGCATCGATGCTCTTGTCCTCAGCAGAGATGAGGACGGCGAATGGATCTACAACGGCATGACAGACGAGCAGAATCCTCCACTCGACCCACAGTTCGAACAAGACGCCATGCTCGTGCGCGCCTATCTGTCAGGCGACAAGACCGCTCTCGCCGCCATCTACGACCGTTATGGCACAACTCTGTTCGACACTGCGGCAGCAATGTGCGGGAGTCGCGACGATGCCTCCGACATGGTGCAGGACGTCTTCGTGCTAGCAGCAGAACGACTCGGGCAACTCCGAGATCCGACTCGCCTCAAGGCCTGGCTCTTCGCCATCTTGCGCAACGAGGTGTACCGGCGCTCCAGACGTCGCACTCGTACCGTGGTCACCGACTTCTCTGCCCCCGAGCGTGACGTGATGCTCCCACCCTCTCAGGCCGAGACCGATGTCGTCGACGACGAGATCGACTTCACCGACGTAGCTGAGCTCGTGCGAGGAGCGGCGCGGGGCCTCGATGCACGCGACCAACTCGTTCTTGAATTGAGCGTGAGGCAAGGACTGTCGGGGACCGATCTTGCCGATGCACTCGGTGTCTCCGCTCAACAGAGCTACGGGCTGGTCCATCGAATGCGTGACCGAACCGAGCGCAGCCTTGGGGCATTCTGTGTGGCCCGTAAAGGGCGACGGGAGTGCTCCGAACTCGATGCACTCCTCTCTGGCTGGGACGGCGATTTCACGGTGCTCCTTCGAAAGCGCGTCGCCCGTCATATCGAGACATGCTCGACATGCGAGCGGACCCGACGTCGCTTTGCCCCCCTCGCACTCGTTGGCGCTGCACCCGCCTTCGCTGCACCGATCGAACTGCGCGACCGCATCATCGCCCAACTCGACCTACTCCACCCTTCCTCGGTTGCAACCGAGGGTGTGTCGCCGAGTACCGAATTCTCCTCGTCGAATGGTTTCCCACTTTTGGAACAGGCCGCACGAAGCACTCGACGGCTTGCGATGGTTTTGGGCGGAGCAGCAGCAGGTCTCTTGGTAGGCCTGAGCGCGCTCTGGATCAGCCGCTCGAATGAACCGCCGGTGGCGGCTGGACCGCCCCCGTTGAGTATCAGCAACCAAGGTGATGAACCCCCCGAACAACCGTCACTGGCCACAGATATATCCAGCACGACCTCGTCGACAGCCCCTACCACCGTCGCCACCGAATCCGCCTCGGCGACAACAGAACCCGTTACCGAGGCGACAACAACAACGAGGGTGACCAGCACCACACGGCCAGCAACGGCGTCGCCCACTGAGGGAGAGGATCTAGCTCCCACTACCTCCCAACCTGCTGCTCCTGCAACGACGACTACTACGACGGCGACGACAACAACAACCACGACCACAACAACGACGACAACCACCACAACAACCACGACGATCGGGCCGTCCGCTCCCCAGATCATCGACACACGGTCAGGCGGAGCAACAGTGCTCCTCCCGAGCGAATGCGACACCGAGATTTTCCTCACCGTCGACATCCTCGACCTAAACGGCGATCCCATGACCCTCGAAATTGGCTGGCAAGCACCCGGGGTAGATGCCCCATCTAGTGGAAGCGTTGTTCGCGACGGCATGCCGAGCGGCTCGTACCGCATCCCGCTCGGAATTTTCGACTACCGCTACCGGCAGACAACCATCGTCGTTGCTGTAACGCTGACCGACCCCACATCGCTCGCCGCGAATCAAGAAGTCCTGATCTTTGGTGATTCAGGAGGTGAATGTCCGAGTGTCTTTGGCTGAATCTACGGTTACCGGCTGGTAAGGGGCACCGGTAGCATCCAACGGATGCCATTAGCCGCCGATCCGAATGGACCCCTTCGGATCGCCTACCTCACGTATCGCGGCAAGCCGCACGTAGGCGGACAGGGCATCTACACCCGCCATCTCACCAAGGCCCTTCTTGACCTCGGACATGAGATCGAGGTATTCGGTGGACAGCCTTACCCGGTGCTCGACGAACGGGTCGCCCTCACCAAACTCCCAAGCCTCGACCTGTTCAACGACCATTACCCGGGTCGTTTCCCGGCGTTCTGGGAGTTCAAGACGCGACACGACCTCCTTGAGGTCGCCGTCTTTTCAACCGGTGTTTTCCCCGAACCACTCGCCTTCAGCGCCCGTGCGCTTCACCATCTCCGTCCACGCGTTGGCGAGTTCGACATCGTCCATGACAATCAATGTCTCGGATGGGGCATCTCGAAGCTTGAACAAGTCATCCCGACAGTGGTGACGTTGCATCACCCGATCACGAGGGATCGCGCCCTTGAGATGGAGGCCGCTCCGAACTGGTGGAAGCGCTGGTCGATCGGGCGGTGGTATTCGTTCGTCGGAATGCAAGGGAAGGTGGCCAGTCGCCTTCCCCGCATCGTGGTGGTGAGCGAGAACTCAATCAAGGACATCAACACCGACATGGGTGTTCCGCTTGAGAACATGCGTCTCGTACCGGTGGGGGTCGACCCTGACCTATTCCGCCCAGTAGACGGGGTGGTCCGTCGACCCGGTCGATTGATCACCACCGCTTCCGCTGATGTTGCCCTCAAGGGCCTCGCCTACCTGCTCGAGGCGATGGCCAAACTGCGCGCCGACGGTCGCGAGATCTCCCTCACCATCATTGGCAAGCCGAAGCCCGGCAAGTCCATGGACCTCATCGACCGCCTCGGGTTGGCCCCCCACATCGACTTCGTGAGCGGCGTCAGCGATGAACGGATCGTCGAGTTGTACTCCGAAGCCGAACTCGCTGTCGTGCCGAGCCTCTACGAGGGATTTAGCCTGCCCGCCATCGAGGCAATGTGCTCGGGGACCCCACTCGTTGCCACCGACGGCGGAGCACTCCCAGAGGTCACCGGCGTTGACGGAGAAACGGTATTTCGCTGTCATGCAGGGGACGCAGGGGCTCTTGCATCCACGATCGCAGTCGCCCTCGATGACCCCGAGGCGCGCTTGCGCGTTGGGGAGGCCGGCCGTCAACGTGTTCTTGAACGATGGACCTGGCGCCGCTGCGCAGAACTCACCGTCGAGCAATATCGAGAGGTGTTGGCGATGCCACAGAATGTCGAGAAGTCGCGCAGGAACGGACGTATCTGAGTGCTCACCATCAGATTTGACGAGCTCGGTCTTCGCGCCGGTGACAAGGTGCTCGATGTCGGAGCCGGTTTCGGTCGACATGTGTACGAATGTGCGCGTCGCGGGGCACGAGCTGTGGCACTTGATTATGCGGCTGACGAAGTGACCGAAACGCGCAACACCCTCGGAGCGATGGTGGCGGCCGGGGAGATCACCCCTGATTCCTCGCCCGGAGTCCTGCGCGGCGATGCCACTCGACTGCCGTTCCCCGATGCAACCTTCGACGTCGTGATCACCTCTGAGGTGCTCGAGCACATCACCGACGACTCGGCGGCTATCGCTGAGATGTCACGGGTTCTTCGTCCGGGTGGACGGTTTGCCGCCAGTGTTCCGGCCCGACTTCCCGAGACGATCAACTGGAAGCTCTCCGACGACTACCACGCGCCGGCAGCAGTCGGAGGGCATGTCCGCATCTACAGCCGGGTTGAACTCTCGGCCAAGCTCCGAGCTGCCGGTCTTGAGGTGACGGGGGGACATCGCACGCACGCACTCCACTCTCCGTACTGGTGGCTGCGGTGCGCAGTTGGTCCACAGAACGAGGACCATCCACTTGTTCGTCGTTACCGAAAGGTTCTCGAGCGCGAAATCATCGAGCAGCCTCGCAGCCTCGCACTCGTTGAGAAGGCACTCGCTCCAGTTCTCGGAAAAAGTTCGGTTCTCTACGCCACGAGGGCCGGCTAATGCGCACCCCACTGCCTGATCTGCCCGGCGTGTTGTCAGCCGACGAACTCACCCGTTCTGCTGATCACCTCGCCAGTCTGCAGCGACCCTCAGGAATGATCCCGTGGTTTCCGGGCGGACACTGTGACCCATGGAATCACGTTGAATCGGCGATGGCCCTCGATGTCGCCGGACAGTTCGACGAGGCCGATCGCGCCTATCGCTGGCTCGCGGACACCCAGCGCCGTGATGGCTCGTGGCACAACTACTACGTTCCCGATACTGAGGGTGATCGATCGATCGCTGAGACCAAACTCGACACCAACGTCTGCGCCTACGTGTCGACCGGCATCCTCCACCACATTCTGAATGCCCCGACGGTCGAGGCAGCAGACCGTGCGCTCGCCGACTTCTGGCCGATGGTCCGAGCCGCTCTCAACTGGGTCCTCGCCCAACGTCGTCACGACGGCCTGGTGTTGTGGGCCGTGGAACCCGACGCCACCCCCTGGGACTACGCACTGCTGACCGGCACGTCGAGCATTCAACATTCCCTTCGCTGTGGCGCTGAATTGGCGGCGATGGTCGGAGACGATCAGCCCTCCTGGTCTGAGGCAGCAACCGTGATGCGACAAGCCGTTGCTGATCGTCCGAGCGCGTTCGAACCCAAGGAGCGTTGGGCCATGGACTGGTACTACCCGGTCCTGACCGGGGCGCTCAATCCGACTGAGGGACGTCAACGGCTGTCGACCGGATGGCCAGTGTTCATCATGGATGGTCTCGGCTCCCGGTGTGTGAGCGACGAGCCGTGGGTGACGGCCTCTGAAACCGCTGAAGCAGCGATCGCCCATGCAGCGGTCGGCGACCTTTCCGCAGCGACGGCGCTCCTCGAATGGACACGTTCGCATAGACGTGCGGATGGCTCCTATTGGACCGGAATCGTGCACCCCGGCCAGGTTGTCTTTCCCGATGCCGAACACACCTCGTATACGGCAGCCGCCGTCATCCTTGCAGCCGATGCCATCTCGGGCACCACGCCCGGTAGTCGACTCTTCACCGTCGACGGTCTGAGTGTCCTCGGGCACTGAGACACCTCCCGTACACTCGCCCTGTGCACAGGCTTCTCGGGTCGACCCCCGTCCGTACCGTCGTCTCTGTCTGGGCCTGGGTGACGCTTGGCATTCTCGTACTGCTCGCCCTGCCGATCGTGGCCGTCGTCCGACTCGTCACCTTTCCCACCGATCGTGGGGCATACCTTGCTGGCTACTGCTTCCGTCGAATCGCCTGGGCCCACCAGATCATCAATCCGTTGTGGACGTTTCGAGTAGAGGGCACACCCCCAGATGATCCACGACATCCGTATGTCGTGGTCTCAAACCACGAGAGTTTCGTCGACATGCTCGTGATTTCGCAGTTGCCCTTTGAGATGAAGTGGGTGGCAAAGAGCGAGTTCTTCAAGATTCCTGTTCTCGGTTGGCTCATGCGACTCGCCCGAGACATCCGTCTGGTGCGTGGCCAATCGGGGGCGGGAGCACTGGTCTACGAGCAGGCTGATGAGCGGCTCAGCACCAACGTGTCGGTGATGTTGTTCCCAGAGGGAACTCGAAGTGCCTCGGGTGAATTGGGCGAATTTAAGGACGGCGCGTTCAAGATGGCCATTAGCAATCAGGTGCCGATCCTGCCGTTAGCGGTAAACGGAACTCGAGCAGCCCTCATCAAGCATGACTGGCGCTTCGGTCTCTGCGACGCCACGGTGAAGGTTCTTGATCCAATCCCCACCACGGGTTTGTCCCTCGATGACGTTGGAGACCTTCGAGATCAGGTTTGGAACCTGATCTCGAACGCTCGCACCGAACTCGCGTCCCGCTCCTGACCGATGTTCCAGACTCCGCTACGAGCATTAGGGGCAATGCGGCCCGATGTTCCGGGCGTCGTGCTAGCTGCAACCTCGGTTAGCACCGTCGTGTTCACAGCGACACCGTTCCTCATCACCGAACTCGCTGAAGCTCACGGGGTGAAGACCGGGAGCGTGGGTGTGATCTCAAGCCTGCAACTGGCTGGCTTCGTCCTCGCGTCATGGGGAGCCGGTCGAGTACTTCGACCACGACGACGCCTGATGGTGATTGCCGTGCTGGTCGGGCTCTGCGCAAATATCGGCTCTGGTCTCGTCGATTACTCAGCGATGCTCCCCCTTCGATTCGTGAACGGTCTCGCTCTCGGGACGATCGCTTGGCTCGCCTGGGCAGAGGTCTTCGGTGATGACGAGCGAGTGGGCGACATCGCTGTCATTGGACCAATCGTCGGAACCATCATGTCTCCAGTGGTCGGCACCTTCGGCGATCGGTTTGGTCCCGACACGCTCTTCATCGCCCTCGGAGCCATTCACATCATCCCGCTGTTCTTCGTCAGATCCAGTCGCCTGACCTCGCCGCAGCGGGTGCAGCGAACCCGACACCGCCCCACCTCGTCGGCTCTTGTTGCAATGATCTCACTCGGGCTGCTCACCACTGGCGGGAGCGCCGTCTTCGTCTTCGCGAACTCGATCGGCCGGGATGAGGTCGGGCTCTCTGCCCTCGGCGTGGCTCTGCTCTTCTCGGTGAACTCGATCGCCGGTATTCCATCTTCTCGGCTCCGCGGCGAGCGTCGTCATGCTGCTGGCTGGATCACAGTCACCGCATCAGCCGCGTTCATGATCGCCGTACTCCATCACCCGATCACGTTTGCATTGGGACTTGCGTTGTGGGGGTTTGCCTTCTGGATGGCGGTCCCAGCCGCATTTAGTGTCCTTGCCAGGAACTCTGCCTACCCAGCGGAACGCGCAGGAGACGCCCAGGCATACATGGCACTCGGTCGGGTAGTCGGGCCGCTCGTTGGCGGCCTGCTCTACGACGCTGGGCCGTGGGCCCTTGGTGTCGTTGGCCCGATAACCATGCTCGTCGCAGCCGTCGCACTCGGCGCACTCGGCCGACGACAACCAGTGGTTAACGTCGCCTCAACACTCTGAGCGATCCCGTCGCAGAGACCTCATCGAATTCCCCCGATTCAAGCACCGGCAGATAGATACATTCGTACGGCGGACGGCCGCCATCTGCTGGATCGGGGAAGACATCGTGGATTGCAAGCAGTCCGCCGGGTGCCACGTGGGGTACCCATCCCTGCCGATCGGCGATAGCCGGTTCGACACCGTGCCCACCGTCGATGAACACCATCGCTGCCGGGGTTGACCAGATCGAAGCCACCAGAGCCGAAGCGCCGACGACCGCAATCACGTGATCCTCGAGGCCTGCGTCATGAAGGGTCGCCCGCAGGAACGGCATCGTGTCCATCAACCCGGTACGCCGATCGACTACTTCGGGATCATGGTGCTCCCAACCCGCCTGGGTCTCGGCTGAGCCCCGGTGGTGGTCCACGGTGACCACCGTCTCCCCAAGGTCGAGGGAAACCGAACCAAGCCATAACGTGGATCTTCCGCAATACGACCCAACCTCGACAATCGGCAACCTCGGCAGGTCAGCCCAGGCGAGGCGAGCCGCCTGTGCCAATGCCTCACCTTCAATGTCGGGCATGAACCCTTTCGTGCGGTTGAGAACAGTACGGATCGAGGGGTCGAGTGGCACGTTTCGAGGCTACGTGATGGCAGGATGGTGAGGTGCAGGAGGCGCTCGACGATCTCATTCGGCTTCTCGACCTCGAGGACATCGAGGTGAACCTCTTCCGCGGTCGGTCACCCGATGAGAACCGTCAACGAGTCTTCGGCGGCCAAGTGGCTGGTCAGGCCCTCGTGGCCGCGGCTCGCACAGTTGAAGAGCCTGGCCGTCTCGTTCACTCCCTCCATGCGTATTTCCTTCGTCCCGGCGATCCACAGGTGCCGATCGTCTACGACGTCGACCGAATTCGTGACGGCCGGAGTTTCTCCACCCGACGTGTCGTCGCCATCCAACACGGCCGGGCGATCTTCAATCTTCAGGCGAGCTTTCACGACCACGAGACCGGTCTCGATCATCAGACTCGGCCGCCGAACGAGGTGCCCGACCCTGAGTCGCTCCCAGACTTCCGAGAGCGCATGGAGCCATACCGTGAACAACTCGGTCCGGCCTATGACATGCCGCGGCCGATCGACATCCGTTACACCGGTGATGATCCCATGTCCCGCGCCGGCCAAGTGTCAACCTCGCAGACCGTCTGGATGCGCGCCAATGGAACTCTGCCGATCGACCCCACCTTGCACGCCTGCATCGTCACCTACGCCAGTGATATGACCTTGCTCGACACCACCCTGCTCCCGCATGGCCGGAACTGGCTCGATGGGGTGCAGATGGCGTCGCTCGATCATGCGATGTGGTTCCACCGTCCATTTCGAGCCGACGAATGGTTGCTGTACGAACAGCACGCCATCTCCTCCTCAGGTGCTCGTGGCCTTGCTGCAGGATCGATCTACACCCGCCATGGCGACCTCGCCGTAAACGTCGTCCAGGAGGGATTGATCAGGGCACAGTGAGCGGTATCCGTCCTCTCCTCGCCATGGTCGTTCTCCTCGCCGGCTGCACCGCAGACACCGTCGACACACCTCGCTCGACCATCGCTCCCACCAGCACCGTTGCCCCTCCAACGACCTCGGCGGTATCACCGGGAGATTCCGTCACTACCACCGTCGATCCGAGTCCAGCCAAGGGCACCGCTGAGGTCAGTTTCAACCTGATCGCTGAACTCGGCCCAGTCACCGATGCGTTCGTCGACCCGTCAGGAACTCGACTCCTCGTCGTTGAACAGAATGGTCGGATCCTCGATGTCAGTGGAACCGAGTCATCGGTGGTCGTCGACCTCGGCGACCGAACCGCCGCCAATGGAGAGCGAGGACTGCTCGGGGCCACATTCACGTCCGATGGTCGATGGCTCGTCGTCAACTACACCTCCACCCTGTCTGAGGAGGAGGGGGACACCATCGTCGCCGCCTATGTCGTCGGTCCAAATGGGGTAATCGACATCGCTAACGAGATGCGGTTGCTCACGATCGAGCAGCCGTACGCGAATCACAACGGTGGCGACCTCATTGCGCTTGCAGACACAACGCTGCTCATCTCTACGGGGGACGGGGGGTCAGGCGGAGATCCCGAACGCGTCGCCCATCGCCTCGACAACCTCCTTGGGAAGATTCTTCGCCTCTCGGTGCCCGACGAGAATACGGTTCCCCTCGACAACCCGTGGACGGGGGAGAACGATGCTCGCGCCGAAATCTGGTCGAGTGGACTGCGCAATCCATGGAGAATCGACGTCGATCCGATCACCGGTGACCTCTGGGTTGCCGACGTTGGCCAGAACCGCTTTGAGGAAATCTCAGTGGCGTCAGCCGTCGAGTCGACGGTCGGCGGCTCAGGCGTTGATTTTGGGTGGAGTTCCACCGAGGGGGCCGAAGCCTTCAACGACGATGTGACCCACGATCCGAGAACACAACTCATTGATCCGATTCACGTATACGAGCACGGGAGGGACAGTTGCTCGATCTCGGGTGGAATGATCTACCGAGGGACTGCGATTCCCGCATTGTGGGGCTGGTACCTCTTTGCCGATTTCTGCTCCGGCGAACTCCAGGCCCTGAATCCAGAATCCGCCGAGGTCATCTCGCTCGGTCGAGTCGAACAGCCCACCGGCGTAGTTCGTGGTGTCGGTGGCGAGCCAGTGGTGGTCTCGGCAACTGGTCAGGTCGTCAGCGTCGGACCCCCATGAACATCCCCTTCAGGGCGTCGTAATGCTCGATTACGTGTCCAGCACCAAGCACCACCGCTTCGAGTGGGACGTTCGACATCTTGACTGGAACCTGGGTCTCGTTTTCGATGCGCTGGGCCAGTCCCCGCAAGAGGCCGCCACCCCCAACGAGGTACATGCCTCTGACGAGAAAATCCTGAGAGAGTTCAGGGGGCGCCTTCGCGAGACAGCGAACCACCGAATCAACGATCGAAGAGATCGGATCCTCGATGGCCTCCCGAATCTCCTCGGCCGTCAGCACCACCGTCTTGGGGAGTCCCGACATGAGGTCACGACCGCGAACCTCAGCCGTCGAGTCCTCGTCGGTGGCTGAGGCCGACCCGATCGCCATCTTGATCTCCTCGGCAGTTCGCTCACCAACGGCGATGCCATGCTGACGCTTGATGTGGTTCTGAATTGCTGCGTCGATGTCGAACGAGCCAACCCGAACCGCTTCGAGAGCGACGATTCCGCCGAGGGAGATCACCGCCGTTTCGCTCGTACCGCCGCCAATGTCGATGACCATGTTGCCGACCGGTTCATCAATCGGGAGGTCGGCACCGATAGCTGCCGCCATTGGCTGCTCGATGAGGTTTGCATCGGCAGCCCCAGCGCGGCGTGCGGCATCTGTCACCGCTCGACGTTCCACCTCGGTGATAGCGGAGGGAACACAGATCACGACCTTTGGCCGGGTGAACCGGCTCACGCCAACACGCTGAAGGAGGAGACGGATCATCCGCTCGGTGATCTCAAAGTCGGTGATTGCCCCGCCGCGCAACGGGCGCACTGCAACGATGTATCCGGGCGTGCGGCCAATCATCTGCCACGCCTCCCGGCCTGTGGCCAGTACTTCGCCGGTCTGACGATTGAGCGCGATCACTGAGGGCTCGTTCAGCACGATCCCTCTGCCCTTCATGTAGACGAGCGTGTTCGCCGTGCCAAGATCGATGGCTAGGTCACGAGCCATCGTCGTCATCTCCTTCTTGGGCGACAGCCTCGTCGCCGGACTCGACCGAGTCGTCCAACTCGCCGATCTTGCGAACGCGGTCGGCGACGTCTTTGCGGGCCTCAGGTGACAACGCGTCGATCTGTCGACGGAAGTCGGCGACTGCGTCTCTCGATCGGCGGGACCGGATCGCCAGTCCAACAACGACAAGGAGGAACACGACACAGACGATCAGAATTGCCGTCACAACGAGTCTCGTGTCTGCTTGCTGGGCCGCTCAACCGGTGTCGCTCCGGTTCCCCAATCGGCACCGTCAGCCCACTCCTCTAATTTCCAGATTGGAGCAGCAACTTTGAGGGTGTCGATTGCGTGACGAGCCGCCTCGAAGGCAACAGGACGGTGAGGAGACGACACCCCAACCGCCACGGAGACCTCGCCGAGGTCAAGGCGTCCCGTGCGATGAAGAATTGCGATTCTTCCAATGTCTGGCCATTGCGAACGCACGCTTGACGCGATCTCGGCAAATACCGGTGCAACCTGTTCCTCATAGGCCTCATAGGTGAGCGCAACCACGTCGGATCGTCCCTCTGCATTGTCGCGAACTGTTCCCGAGAACACCACCACTGCCCCACAGGCCGGGGTCACCGCCCAGTCGTGGACCTCTCCAACTCTGATCTCGTCAACGGTGAGTGCGAACCAATCGTCGGCTGACTCGGGTGGATGCACGTGCCGATCGTAGCCGTCGGCACCGCGGCGCGATGCCCGCCTGCATTGCACACTGACTACAGTCCTGTGACCGTGGACCGGCCACCTCCTCCCCATGAGCGCGAGTGGCGCCATCCGGCTGAGATCTCCGCCGAGCATCGCATCGTTTTCGCGGCTGAACCGCCGAGTCGCCGACTGCGAACTGCTGCTCTTGGCAGCGCAGGGCTGGCCTTTGTTCTCATCGGCGCTCTCTCGCTCTACCTCATCGTTGATTCGGTCGGGCCAGAGGTGGCCACAACCGTGCGGCTCGCCAACCGCCAACCAACGGTGATGGCCATTCCGGTGGATAGCACTGAGGACGTAGCGCTTGTCAGCGCGCGAGGTATGGCCATCGCCGATTCTGCTGATGGCGTTGCTGACGGAATGGGTATGGTCTCGCTCCCCGATGGGCGCCGCGTCGAAGCCGAGGGCCAGCAAACCACCGGTGACCTCGTAATCGTCTCGATCAATGCCAGCGGCGGCGCCCGCTACACCGCCATGGCCCCGTCTACCGAGATGACGATGACCCTCGATGGCGAACACCCTCCTGAACTCATGGCTCGGCTCGTCAGCAAACGCTCGTTCGAGGAACTCTCGTCTGTCCCAGCATCGATCGTCGACGGGACACCCGTACTCGACAACGCTGGGAATCTGATCGGGCTCTGCAGCCCTCACCCTGACGGGATTGATCTTCTCCTCATCGACGAGGCGCTGCTCTCCGCACTGCGCGGAGACTGATCGCAGCTGCTGTCGCCACCGCAGCAACGATGACTAGACCCGCAACGACAAGGGCAAGTTCTTGGCGACGCTTCGGTGTCACCGATGACCACCATGGCTCCTCGGTCCCCTCCACGTATGCC
>JBDQKN010000020.1:0-14783 GCA_040263235.1 Ilumatobacteraceae bacterium | reverse complement strand
GGACCATCCGTTGAACGGTCCGAACCGGGCGGAGAACCGTCGATACCCTGTGGGCGTGGGAGTTCGTCGGATAACCAGCGACGATCGGGGTGAGATGGAGGCACTCAAAGGGTTCGTCTCCACCGTTGAGATCGAGCACGGGCATCCACTTCTCTCCGACGCAGTGCGGCTTCTTCTTGACGATCCGGCTGCCGGAGATTCGGTGATGGCCGTGGTGGCGGAGGGTCCCACGAGTGTGGCTGGTTGTGCGATCCTCGGCGTGGCAAATGGAGCCAGAGTTGTCGAAGTCGTTGCCCCGCACGAACATGACCTTGCACCAAGAGCTGACCTCATTTCAGATCTGCTTGAATCCGCTGCCAGTATCACTGCGCCGCATGAACGCCTCATCTGGTGGTGCCGGGACCACGAACCGTGGGCTGATGCCGTCGCGAGTCGATCCGGGTTGATCGAAGACCGCCGACTCCTTCAGATGCGAATCAAGCTCGATGAAACGACGGTCTCGCACCTTCGCAAAGCGGTAGTACCAACCAGACCGTTTACCCCAACTACCGACGACACCGCCTGGTTGGAGTTGAACAACCGCGCCTTTGCTGGCCACGGCGAACAAGGAGCTTGGTCGTCAGCAGACCTTCGGCGGAGAATGTCTGCCTCGTGGTTTGACCCTTCAGGATTCTTGCTCCATCCGATCGAAGGACAACCCATTGCCTTCTGCTGGACCAAAATTCACCCAGCCGATAGTCACGGGCCGGCGATGGGTGAGATCTATGTCATTGCGGTCGACCCGGATCACGCTGGACGCGGCCTTGGTCGGTCGCTGACCTGCAGCGGCCTTGTTCACTTGGCCGACATCGGCCTCGCTTACGGAATGTTGTACGTCGACTCGACGAATTCGGCGGCTGTCGCCCTCTATCAGTCGATCGGAATGGTGACTCACCATGTCGACCGGGCCTTCCTCGTCCCTCGGTCCCCGTAGCATCATCCCGGTGTTGTCGCGTTTCGATCACGACCAAGAGTCGATCAGTTCGCTCTTCAGCGATCTTCCCCGGTATCGAAGCGACCAGATCTGGAGGGCGATCTATCATGACAGCACCAACCCCTCCGAGTGGACGGCGTTGCCCAAGGCTCTTCGGGATCGCGTCGCCTCGACGCTTCCGCTAGCCCTGATTGAATCCACTCGCACAGTTACCGATGACGGGGATACCGAGAAGGTTCTGTGGGAACTCTCTGATGGATCTCGCATCGAGACCGTGCTCATGTTGTATCCGGGTCGCGCAACGGTCTGCGTCTCAACCCAGGCGGGCTGCGCTATGGCCTGCAGCTTCTGTGCAACCGGGCAGGCCGGCTTCACTCGACACTTGACGGTTGGCGAGATCGTCGAACAAGTTGCATGGGCTCGAGCAGCCGCCACGGCCCGCGAGCGCAGGCTCTCAAACATCGTGGTTATGGGCATGGGGGAACCACTAGCCAATGAGCGCGCCCTCTGGCCTGCAATAGAGCGTGTGCACCAGGAGTTCGAATTGAGCGCCCGGCACATCACCGTCTCGACCGTGGGTTTGGTGGGTGGAATCGATCGACTCGCGGAGCACCCGCTACCGATAACCCTCGCCGTCTCGCTGCACGCCGCTGATGACGAACTCAGGAACCAGTTGGTGCCGATCAATCGTCGACACTCCATCGACGACCTCATCGCTGCCTGCGACCGCTATCTCACTCGGCGGCGCCGACGCCTGAGTTTCGAGTGGGCAATGATCGCTGACGTGAACGACAGACCGATCGATGCAGAGCGACTCGCTGCCCTCTGCCATCGGCTCACTCCATCGGCGCACGTCAATCTGATCCCCCTGAACCCCACCCCTGGATATCCGGTGCGAGGAAGTAGCCGATCAACAATCAGCCATTTCGCCCAACTGCTCACCGACCGTGGAGTCAACGTGACGGTTCGACGAAATCGGGGAGACGAGATTGACGCTGCCTGTGGCCAACTGGCGGCGGGCCAACCGGTCCGGCTCGGCCGACGGAGCGAGACGAGCACGTGAGCCAGGCAGTAGTGAAACTCGTCGGGGTGACGTTTGCGCGAGGCGACCGAGTCATTCTCGGACCGATCGATCTCACGATCAACGCCGGCGAACGCTGGCTCATCCTTGGTGCCAATGGTTGCGGAAAGTCAACCCTGCTCCGGATGCTGGCTCTTCTCGAGCATCCCTCGCAAGGAGAGATAGAGGTGCTCGGCGGTGTGCTTGGCCGAGTGGACGTTCGACGCCTTCGACGGCACATTGGCTTTGCCGCTCAAGGGCTGGCCGATCGACTTCGGCCAGATCTTCGTGCGATAGACGTTGTTGTCACTGCGCTCAATGCGGCTCTCGAACCATGGTGGCACCAGTATTCGGAAGCAGATCTAGGCATGGCCCAACAACATCTGAACACGTTCGGTGTGGGAGAACGCTGGGATTCGGCATTCGGAACCCTCTCCTCAGGTGAGCGGCAACGCGTGCTCCTCGCGAGAACCTTGATGGCTGAACCAAGCCTCATCCTGCTTGATGAGCCCTTTTCGGGCCTTGACCTAGCAACACGGGAAGATTTGGTGATGGCACTCGGCTCCCTGTCTGCTGCGAGTGCCAATGGGGCTCTCGCTCTCGTGACTCACCATCTCGAGGAGGTGCCGGTTGGCATGACCCACCTCCTCGCCCTACGCGATGGCCAACCTCTTCATGCCGGGCCTATCGATTCAGGCCTCAATGAGGAGGTTCTGTCGGCCACGTTTGGCATACCGCTCAGCGTCCATCGCGGCGAGGATGGTCGCCTCAGCGCGCGCCTCGCTCGTCGATAATCGATTCGAGTCGTTGAGAAGCAGCAACGATCTCCTCGGCAACCAAGCCTTCGAGAACCCCTAACGGAACTCGGCCGTCGTAGTCGAGAATGATCTCAACGGCCGACCCGTTGGCGACTGGTTGGATTTCGATTGTCAGACGCCAGGACGCGTGACGTCGGTTATCGAGTTCCTGCCGTTCAAAGACAAGGGTGCCTTCATCATCAGCCGACACTCGCGCCATTCGCAATCGTTTGGATCGTCGAATGGGGCCTAGGTCCGCCCGCAGATCAACGCTCCACACAGCATCGGATTCCGGACGCACGACATCGATGATCGATACCAAAGGCTGGAATTCAGAGAGATCCCGGAGAATCGATCTCAGCAGTGTGGCGTCTAGACGGACTTCGATCCGCTGTGTCGTGTGGAAGGCCATGATCAGGGACGTATCGGTCGGCCGTGGAAGGCCCTCTCAAGAAGCGGCGAAAGGGGTGAGTCTGGCCCAGCCGTGGCTTCAGCGCTATCGACTTCGACAGATTCGTTGATGACCGACGCCGGCAATTCTGGATCAGGATTCCGCTCAACCGATGGCAACTCGAGCTGCTCCACAGCACCCTCAACTCGTGTTCGCCGTTTCCCCGGTGACGGCCGGGATGTCTCTACCTTCGCAACCCCAAACAGTCGCGGCGCGGACAGCCGTTCATCATCCACCGACCAACCCCGTGGCACAACCAACGAATCAGCATGAGAACCGCAAAGCAACCCAGCCGACGCCCCACGGTCGTTGGTTAGAGGCGAGATCGTCACCATCAGTCGGTCGACCAGAATGCGATAGGCCACAACACCAGGCTCTGAGCAGCCAGGCCGATCGCAACGTGCAGACACGCAGCGAGGCTAACGCAGTGGGCGATACGGGCCTCGATCCCATGACCTCCACGGTGTGAACGTGGCGCTCTTCCAACTGAGCTAATCGCCCTCAGCGCCCGCACGCTAGCAGCGCAGCTAGCACGCGCCACCGTGGGGATCATCGGCCCAATCTCAAGCACAGCACCCTGCCGCCAAGTGCCCACAGGTCTTCATCTGGCGCCACCGGAACAATTCCAGCATCTGCACCGGGTGTCTGCGCACACCACCGACTCGACTCGCTCATCGATGCGCTGTCACCCGGCCACGGGCCGTTGGCGATATCGCCGGCGGCAACCACCAAGGCGGCAACGACCGTCGCTGCGCTCTGCGCGGCCGTGCCGAGGGCTTCATCGCAGTCGAGTACCGCGGCGGACCTGATTCTTCCGTTCCAGCCCGAGTCGGGCAGCACGAAGCAGTCACCAACTTCAAGGTCAAGCACAGTTGACGAGTCCGTTGGTGCCGCCAGTAGCGCAGCACCAACGGTCGCGGTTGCCAACAACAGCGTCGCGATCCATGCCCGTCGGTTCACGGTGAATTCAAGCAGACTCGACCGAGCCCGAGTCGGTCGAGGTAGCCCACAGTTCCGTCACCGCAGACTGCGTCTGTCGGTACGAGGTCTCTCACCACCTGGTCGGCATTGGCGCCAGAACATGCCACTTCCCGGGCGAAGCCGGCCGAGTCGATCTCAACGCAGGACCCAGAACGGATGACGCCATCGGGCTCGACATCAGTAAGCGGACCTGCAAGTGCAGCCGAGAGAACGACAGCGCAGGTGCCGAGGGCCACCGCCGTCCAGACAAACCTCCACGGGAACGATGGCGTTCGAACCGGAACCGAAGCGGCAAACGGCTCCCCCGAAGGTCGCTCAGAGGGGGTGGGCGTGTGTTGAGCGCGGTCGTATTCGGCTCTACGGGTTGGATCGGACAGAACGCGATACGCATTATTGAGTTCTGCCATCGCTGTCATCGAATTGTCGCCGGTTCGATCTGGATGAAGAACTCGTGCTCGCTCTCGATAGCGACGACGCACCTCATCAGGCGAGGCGTCTCGTCGCACACCAAGAACGTCATACGGGTTACGCGTCGAGGACATCAGTATCCAACCGCCGGGTCAATTCGACCCAGTGGCGGCTCGCCATGAGTTACCAGTTGGACATTTCGCGTAATCCTCTCCGAGAGCAATGGCACAGCCATCTCGGGTGTGTTTCCCACATGGGGCGTGATGAGACAGTTGGGCAAGGACCAGAGTGGATGGTCACTCGGCAACGGCTCAGGCTCGATCACGTCGAGTGCGGCTCCGGCAATCTGGCCCTCGCGTAGTGCACTGACCAGATCGTCGGTGATGATGTGGCCACCACGGCCGACATTTACGACCCAGGCGTGATCCTCCATCAGACGGAACTGTGGCTCGGAGAGAACTCCGCGCGTCTCCGGGGTGAGCGCTAGAGCAACGAAGACAAGGTCTGCGCCTCGAAGGGACTCATTCAATTGATCGAGGCCCGTCACCTTGTCGACCCCTACCATCGGCACCACGGTACGACGGACAACCGTGATCGAACAGCCGAATGGTGCCAAGAGTCGCACCAGCGACTGGGTAATTCCTCCTCCTCCGAGGATCGTCACCCGGGATCCGATGAGATTTCGCCCGGCAGGGCCCGCCCACGATTTGGCGCGTGCGTAGTCGACAAGATGCCGGAATCCAGCGAGAGCAAGTCCCAACGCATGCTCTGCCACCGGATCGGCGTAGACACCTTTCCCACACGTCCAGAGCCGTTCATCATCGACAAGATGGATGAAGTTCTCGACACCGGCAAATGGAAGCTGCACCCACCGGATTGCCGGGTTTCGATCTAGTAGCGCTGCTAGTTGCCCAACCTCGCGCGCATCACCCCAAACGACTCCCTCGGCTGAGTCGGCATCAACCAACACACCGCCACCAGCGAGCACAGCATCTGCCATCCATGTTGGTGCGGTGGATGGCGCCACGGCGATGTGCACAAACGCGACGCTACTGAGCTCCTGCGCCCGCCACGACATCCTCCTGCACGATCATTACTGAGCGATGTTGATCATCACGTGCTTGAGGCGCGTGTACTCCTCGAGGGAATACGACGAGAGGTCCTTGCCGTTCCCAGAGTGCTTAAATCCACCGTGTGGCATCTCCGCCACCAGAGGGATATGAGTGTTAACCCAAACGCAACCGAAGTCGAGCTCACGGGATGTCCGCATCGCCCGACCCAAATCGTTCGTCCACACGCTCGAGGCCAATCCATATTCAACACCGTTGGCCTGCTCGATGGCCTCGGCGTCATTTGAAAATGGCTGCACTGTGATCACGGGGCCGAAGATCTCGCGCTGGCTCATCTCATCGGTCTGCTGGAGATCGGCCACGACAGTCGGCTCGATGAAGTAACCGGCATCGCCAATCCTCCCGCCACCAGTGACGATTCGGGCATGAGCTGGAGCCCGGTCGATGAAGCCCCGAACGTGGTCCAGTTGATTGGCGTTGTTAACGGGTCCGAAAAGCACGTCATCACGGTCCGGCGCACCGACTCCAGTAGCTTCGGCCGCGCCGCCGAGCGCCTCCACGAAATCGGCATAGATCGAACTATGTGCGAGCACTCGGGTAGCAGCAGTGCAGTCCTGACCGGCATTGAAGAACCCTGCCGTCGTGATCCCTTCAACGGCCAACTCAAGATCGGCGTCGCCAAACACGAGAACCGGAGCCTTGCCTCCAAGCTCAAGGTGCACACGTTTGAGATCTGTCGACGCGGCGGCTGCTACTTCCATGCCAGCGCGCACCGAGCCGGTAACCGACACCATCGCTGGAATTGGGTGAGAGACCATCGACCGTCCCGTGTTGCGGTCCCCGCAGACAAGATTCAACACTCCTGGCGGCAAGTGCTCCGCTGCGATAGCCGCGAGCATTGAGGTGGTCACCGGAGTTGTGTCACTCGGCTTCAGCACGACGGTGTTTCCCGCAGCAATCGCCGGTGCAAATTTCCACACCGCCATCATCATTGGGTAGTTCCAAGGGGCAACCTGAGCGCACACCCCAAGCGGTTCCCGTCGAATCATCGACGTCATATCCGCCATGTACTCAGCTGCGCTGCGACCCTCAAGATGTCGAGCAGCCCCGGCGAAGAACCTGATCTGATCCACCATCGGGCCGATCTCCTCATCACGATGGACCGCATAGGGCTTTCCGCAGTTTCGTGATTCGGCTGCCATGAGTTCATCGCCCGCGGCCTCGACGGCATCGGCAATCTTGAGCAGGGCTAGCGCCCGCTCGCTCGGTGTGGTCCTGCGCCACGAGGTGAATGCTCCGTGAGCGGCGTTCATTGCTGCATCGATGTCTTCAACTCCCGAGCATGCAGCTTCGGCGTAGACCTCACCGGTGCTCGGGTCGATGACCGGCGTCCAAGAGTCAGATGATGGTGGACGCCACTCGCCGCCGATGAGATTCAGGATCCGATCACTCGTCATCTCGCGTTAATAGCAGATGCCAAGCCCGCCGTCACGAGACGACCACCCTCAGGATGAATTTGCTCTCGGTTCGGGCAACAGCGTGATCAGATCGCAACCACCGCACAATCGCGTCAAGGCCCTCCGCACCCGCACAATCAACGAGTACTGAGTAGTCAGATGTGCCGGTGACGTAAGCGGCGAAGGCAACCTCCTGGCGGGCGGATAGGCGGCGTTCGAATTCTTCTGCATCTGCACCCGCAACCAGACCGACCTCGACCATGGCTCGTACGTCATACCCGATTGCTGCAGGGTCGACATCAGCGCCGTAGCCCCTGATAACACCTGTTTTTTCTAGACGGCGAACACGCTCAGCAATTGACGACGGTGCCAGGTGAAGCCGAGCTCCAAGGCTGGTCCAAGTCGCTCGACCCTCTTCCTTCAAGATTTCGAGTAATTCACGGTCTACCACATCAATTTTCGATAATTCATCGGCCATATCCGAATTCTTGCATTGTTTTCGCTCACATTTGCGGCGTCACTTCAGGAATGATTGGTCTCATGACGAACGGACCTGCCATCACCAGTATCGGAGTTCCCCGGGAGGTCAAGGCCGATGAGCGCCGAGTGGCCCTGACCCCAGATGGTGCGGCGGAGATGATCCGACGTGGTTCGACGGTCATCGTCGAGACCGGTGCTGGAGCAGGGGCCGGATTCGCTGACGACGAGTACTCGGCGGTTGGCGCAACCGTCGGCACCACGGCCGAGGCGTGGTCCACGCAACTCGTGCTCAAGGTGAAGGAGCCCAAGGAATCTGAATTTGGATACCTGCGGGAAGACCTCACCCTCTTCACCTACCTACACCTCGCCGCCTATCCAGCTGTTGCCCAAGCGTTAATCGATTCGGGGACGACCGCATACGCATACGAGACAGTGATGGATGCCGATGGCACCCTTCCACTTCTCGCCCCCATGAGCACCATTGCCGGAGCGCTTGCTGGGCAGATGGGCACCCACCATCTGAGCGCACACCTGGGCGGAGCTGGCGTGCTTGCTGGTGGCGCACCAGGAGTTCCGCCAGCGCAAGCAGTCGTGATCGGAGCCGGGAACGTCGGCTGGACCGCTGCTCGCAACCTTTTAGGACTTGGAGCCTCGGTGACGGTGATCGACAGAGACCTCTCGCGTCTGGCATGGGTTGACCAACACGCAACGGGCCGGTGCACCACACTTGCTGCATCCTCGGCCGCAATTGCTCGATCGGTAGCGGCCGCAGACCTTGTCGTGGGTGCAGTACTCGTGGCAGGAGATCGGGCACCGATCGTCGTTGACTCCGAAATGGTTCGCGCAATGCATCCCGGGTCGGTAATCGTGGATGTTGCTGTTGACCAAGGAGGCTGTGTCGAGACCACTGTCGAGACGACTCACCGCGATCCAACTCGATTGGTTGACGGTGTCGTGCACTACGCCGTTGGAAATATGCCGGGGGCAGTGCCGCGCACCTCAACTCTTGCTCTCACGAATGCAACTCTGCCCCGAGCCGTTGCCTTGGTAACCCTGGGTGCAGAGGCAGCCGATTTTCCCGCCCTTGCAGGTGGGCTGAACGTCGCTGGCGGCCGAATCGTGAACGCAACGGTCGCAGCCGCGCTCTGACCCTCTTGGCACGAGGAGCTATCGCGTAGGATCCAATAATGGGATTGCAACTCGGCTACAGCGTTGGCTACTGGTCTTCGGGTCCACCTGAGGGTGCACTCGAGGCAATTATCGAGGCCGAACGCCTCGGATTTGATTCCGTCTGGTCGGCGGAGGCATACGGGTCAGATGCACTGACCCCTCTGGCGTGGTGGGGTGCGGCAACGTCATCAATTCGGCTCGGAACCGGCATCGTGCAGATCTCAGCTAGAACTCCAGCCGCAACCGCGATGGCCGCGATGACGATGGACCATCTGTCGGAGGGTCGTTTTATCCTCGGACTCGGTGTCTCCGGACCGCAGGTAGTTGAGGGGTGGTACGGCCAGCCATACCGCCGGCCTCTGGAGCGCACGCGGGAGTACATCTCAATCGTGCGAAGCATCTTCGAACGTGCAGCTCCGGTCGAACATGCCGGATCTCAATACCGGCTGCCGTACGACGGACCAGACTCCTCGGGGCTCGGCAAGCCCCTACGGTCGACCATTCATCCACGTCGTAGCGACATTCCAATCTTCCTCGGCGCCGAAGGTCCAAAAAATGTGGCGCTAGCGGCCGAGATTGCCGACGGATGGCTCCCGCTGTTCTTCTCCCCTTCCGAGGATTCCTTCTACCGTTCTTGTCTTGCCGAAGGGTTCGCCGCCTCTGGCGAATCGGACAAGGCAGCCCGCTTCGAGGTCTCTGCACCGGTACCCGTGATTCCGGGCGATGACGCCGAGAAATGCGCCGACATGATCAGGCCGATGCTCGCGCTCTACGCGGGCGGAATGGGTGCTCGCGGTGCGAACTTTCACTTCGATGTCTTCGCCCGGATGGGCTACGAAGACGTCGCTCTCAAGATCCAGAATCTGTATCTCGAGGGACGCAAGGAAGAGGCCGCCGCTTCAATTCCTCTAGCAATGGTCGAAGATGTGGCGCTGGTCGGGCCTGCCGCCAAGATTCGAGACGAACTTGCCAAGTGGGAGGATTCCTGTCTCACCACGATCTTGCTCTCAGGCCCACCCGCCTTGCTGCCAGTCCTCAGCGACATACTCAGCTGACCTGACTTAATCGCAACAACTATCGCGCCAACCACAAGCAGCGCAACGGAAGTGTGCATGTTCGGGGGCCATTTCACCTCCACACAATGGACATTCTCCGAACGTGCCAAGCGGCGAGCGGCAACTCGTGGCGGCAGTGTTGGGTTGAGACTCACTCATCCTCACATGTTGGTGTATTGGAACACGGCTGAGGCGGACCTGCCATCGAATTCTCCACGGCGGTACCGTGCAACTGCTTATGACTGACGCCGGCACGCCCCCTAGCCCGGGAACCGCCCGTTCGGCTCTCAGGCATTCTCACTTCCGGTTTCTATTCATCGGTGCTGCCTTGTCAAATGTCGGCACCTGGATGCAGAATTTTGTTCTTCCTGCATATCTGGATGTTCGTACAGGGTCGGCTGCGCTCGTTGGCCTTCTGGTCTTCGCCCAACTCGGGCCACTTCTGTTCGGATCGGTTCCGGCTGGAGTGTTGGCCGATCGCGTCGACCGCACGAAGCTGGTCCTCGGCATGCAGGCCACGATGATGGCGATGTCGGTGATCCTCGCCATCTTGGCTGGATCCCACGCCCCGCTCTGGACCATTTTTGCTGTGCAATTAGCGATAGGGGTCGCGAACACCGCGCAGGCTCCGGCGTTCAACGCCAGTCTGCCGACGCTGGTGCCCCGAGAGGATCTACCGGGTGCTGTCAGTCTCACCTCCGCGATGATCAACGGCAGCCGAATCGCAGGACCCGCACTTGCAGCTCTCCTGGGCGCCGTGGGGTTCGAACTGTGGCAACTCTTCATCGTGAATGCCGGCACCTACGTGTTCTTGATGATTCCGCTTGCCCGACTTCATCTTCCGCGAGTCATTAGTGCGAATACGAACCGAGGGTGGCGGGCACTCACCTCAGGGATGCAACTGGCACGCCGCCGTCGCGTGCTCGGGCGTCTCTTGCTTTCGATGTCCCTGTTCTCAATGGTCAGCCTGCCGTATATCGGCTTATTCCCTTCTGTTGCGAGGCTGAACCTCGATCTGGCAGCAGACGGTTCTGCCTACAAAATCCTCTACGTCGTCTGGGGTACGGGAGCATTTGCCGGAGCGCTCTCGGTGGGCACCGTGTTCTCAGGCTGGAATCGCCACCGCATGATCGTGGTCGGCTACGCCTTCTTCGCGCTCTTCCTCGGATTGTTCGCCATCATGAGCACATACACGCCAGCGCTCATCGTCTCATTCGCACTCGGATTCGTCTACTTCCAAGTGGCGACGACAATGGTGACAGAACTTCAACACAACCTGACCGATGGTGAACGTGCCTCGGTGATGCCATTGTGGTTCATGGCTTTTGGAGGAAGCATCCCAATCGGCAACCTTGTCTTCGGGCCGCTCATGGACGCCATCGGAGCGCGGTGGACCCTGCTGATTGGAGCTGTTGCTGCGCTGGGTAATTCCCGCTGGACCAACCTAGGCCGATTAGGCGAAGAGGACTTTTTGAATGAAGAGGCTGCGGGAATCACCGACTCGGGGCCGAGTCGCCTGCACTGACTATTCAGATAAGAGGGGTTGAACGAAGCGCTCGAACTCTTCGCTCCGGCTCGCCTTAAACAGCACGGAGAGCTCCCCCGGGTGCCGCCGACAACGGTCGCGTACCTCAGCAACTGGATCATCAATGGGTTGGATCCCAAACAACGTCGTCCCGGCAGCGATCAGTTCGACACCAAGACTCTTCGCTAGCGCTGCCATCCGTTGATGTGCCTCAGCGCTGTCGGCAACTTCTGCCATGCGCCCGAGAATCGCTAATCGACGATGACCGCCCATACCTGCGAGAGTGCGCAGGGCTGCTTCGACCGATGTGGGATTTGCGTTGTAGCTGTCGTCAATGAGTATCGACCCGTCGGGCAATCGATGAAGTGCCAGTCGTTGATCAGCAATTACCGCACCCGACAGATTCGCCGCGGCTCGCCCCACGTCACCAGTGATCACACCCGCAACAGCGACAGCGGCGAGCGCATTCAGTGCCATATGTTCACCGGGAACTTGCAGGCGAAGATCGGCGCTACCCCACGGGCTGTGCACCGTTCCCCTCGCACACATGAATTCGTCAAAGTCCAAATTGGCCATCCGAATATCGCCACCAGTCCCGTAACGAATGACTGAAGCCGCGGTCCGATCGGCCATTGCGGATACAAAAGGATCCTCGGCGTTCAGTACAGCAACGCCATCTGCCGAGAGGGCTTCGACGAGTTCTCCTTTGGCTTTAGCGACCCCGGCAAGCCCTCCCAGGCGTTCAGTGTGAGCCTCACCGACACGTGTCACCACGCCAATCTCTGGACGAGCGATTCGGCAGAGTCGTTCAATCTCGCCGAGACCGCGCATTCCCATCTCGACGATCAGGTTCCTCGTGTCAGAAGGAGCATTGATCACGGTGAACGGCACCCCTTGATCGTTGTTGAAACTCCGAGGGCTCGCATACGTGCCCTCGGCTCCCAACGCTGCTGCGGTGAGATCCTTGACCGACGTCTTGCCAACCGACCCGGTAATACCGATGACCATCGCGTGGCTCAGGCGTTCCCGACGAAGTCCCTGTGCCAGCCTGCCAAACGCCGCCACTGTGTCATCAACTACGATAAGACAGCCACGGTCCCCATCTGGCACTCGACTCACTAATGCGGCATGTGCCCCACGTTCACGCGCGTGCCCCACGAAGGAATGGCCGTCACGTTCGCCAACTACCGCCACGAAGAGCACGCCTCGGCCTGGATTTCGCGAATCGAATGACACACCATCCAGTTCGACGTCGTCTCCCAACATCCGCCCGTCCGTCAGTCGAGCCACTTCGGATGCCCAGAATCGCACGAGTGTCGACAGTACCGTGGTTCCTGTGACGACGGCGCGCATCAGATTGGTACTCCTCTACGGGGGCCGATCTGCCGAACACGTTGTTTCCTGCACCACGGCGCTACACGTACTACGCGCCATCGAGCAAACGCGATATTCGGTCGAGGCAATCGGAATTGGACTGGACGGGTCGTGGAATCGTCTCGAGTCATCCACTCTTCAGCGGGCCAGTTCGGGGGAATTCGAATCGTTGCCCGTTGGAGGTACGCAGATCGAGGTTGGAACAGGCATCGCCGCTTCGCCCGGAGGCACGATGGAGCTCACCGTCGTTTTCCCACTTCTACATGGCCCTCTCGGCGAGGATGGCACCGTTCAAGGGTTGCTCGAGTTGATCGACATCGCCTACGTCGGATCAGGGGTCCTCGGTTCGGCACTCGCAATGGACAAGAGAATGGCCAAGAACGTCTGTGGAGCAGCTGGAATCCCCCAGGCGCGCCATCTCGTCGTCACACAAGACGACGTTGACCGTGGAGATCTCATCAGTGTTGTCGAACGCGAGCTCGGCCTTCCCTGTTTCGTGAAGCCCGCCAATATGGGATCGTCGGTTGGGGTAAGCCGCGCTGCAACTGCCGAGGAACTCAGCGCGGCAGTTCAGCTCGCACTGACGTACGACCGGATCGCACTGGTCGAGGAGGCAATCTCAGGTCGCGAGATTGAGGTTGCCGTACTTGGAAACAGCCATCCAGAGGTATTCGGACCGGGCGAGGTCATTCCAGCGGATGATTTTTACTCATATGCCGACAAGTACCTCGATGGCGCCTCGCAGGGCGTGGTTCCGGCACAACTCGATAACGACGTAGCAATTGCGAGCCGTCAACTCGCCGTACAGGCCTTCAGGGCGTTGGACTGTGCTGGACTCGCCCGATGCGACTTTTTCTTCGAGCATCCCGGGCGCGGACTGCTGCTCAATGAGGTGAACACGATGCCGGGCTTCACTCCGATTTCGATGTATCCCAAGATGGTGTTGGCCGGAGGTCTGCCTTACCCGTCACTCATCGACCGCCTCATTGACCTTGCCATCGATCGACATCAGAGCCGACCTCGCCGAATCGACCATCCCTAGACCTCAGGCGTCAATGCGGCTCTCAGAAAGGCCCGCAACTCCGCACGAAGTCGTCGCAGCCCAGAAGGTGTGCTGCTCCACCCAACAGCGTCCAGAACGTGCGGCTCGGTACCGACACCGATCACCGTTGCGTACAACATCGCCGCCAGCAGACCCGGGTCGGCACGCCGGAGCCTCCCAAGGTCCATTTCGCTGCGGAGATAGTCACGACACGCCTCGATCAGTGGGTCAACCCTCACTCGCAGACGCGCCAGGTGCGACGGATCGAGGCGACTCACCTCCCTGATCAAGCCGAGTAATGCCGGGCGCCGGACGACAGGACGAAAGACAGCCGTAACCACGGCGTCGATCCTGGCAAGGGGATCAGAACCGCCGGAACGAATCGCAGCGTCGACCACCGAAATGAGTTCGATGGCCGCATGTTCGAGAACTGCGTCCACCAATTCGGCTTTGCTGGCGAACCAATACAGGATGCTCTGTTTGCGCACACCGACTGCCTCGGCGATCTCATCCAGCGAGACCCCGTCCACCCCCTTGGATCCGAACAAGTCCAGAGACTCATCCAAGATCCGACCACGCGTCGTACCGGCCGCCATCAACCCGTTCATATCAGATGTGTCTACCGAATGGTAGAGACCTGCTAGAAAAGGTGGCGTGATCGCAGAGCAACTCGCTGGGCGCCGGATCGCCATTACCGGTGCCACCGGCTTCGTCGGCACCGCTCTCGTTGAACGCCTGCTCCGAGGAGCCCCCGAGTGTTCACTCGTCCTCTTCGTGCGAGACGGTCGTCGAACCTCAGCAGAGCGACGAACCGACCGCGAGATTCAACGAGTCGGGACTCAAGTAATAGTACGGAGAGTCGATGGACGCTCTGACCGACCGGCAGGAGTACATCAACTCTATTATAAACATCAGACGCAGACGCCGCAGAGCGAGCTGT
>JBDQKN010000019.1:0-14799 GCA_040263235.1 Ilumatobacteraceae bacterium | reverse complement strand
GCAGTGCGGTGTGCACATGGTGCGCGCGGGTTCCTGCCACGCCTGCCCGTCGTGTGGTTCCACATCGGGATGCAGCTGAATATCTGACGCGGGTCAACATGTCGACGGGGAGGCTGAAAAGTGACACCAAAACTTCAGTGGAAGTGACATCGAAACTTCAGTGAAGTGACATGAAAACTGCAGTGGAGTGACATCGAAACTTCAGTGGTTCAGAGACACGAGAGAGGGGCAGGCGCTGAGCACTTGCCCCTCTCTCGTGTTCGTGGTGCTCATTTCTTCGACTCTCGGCAAGTGGTTGACAAATGGTTGCGGTTGCGGTGTGGTTGCGGTACGATCAGGGCATGACCGCGAGGACCTCCTCTGACGACCTCGACCGCCTCGTTGACGATCTGCTGACCGCGCCAGACGTGGCGCGCAAAGTGGCTCAGCGCCTTGAACGGAGACTCCGGACTGAGCCGCTCCAACGCTTTGAACGGATCTGGCAGGTGTCTGCCAGTCAGGCAGCTTCGATACTCGGGGTCTCGCGTCAGGCGTACGCCAAGTGGGCAACGGCTGTTCCTGCGGATCGTCTCGTTGCTGTCGCTCTGGTCGATGAGACCACCCAGATGTTGCTCGACCGAATCAAGGTGGATCGCATCCCCGCAGCGATTCGCCGCCCGAGCGAGATGCTCGGGGGGCTCTCGTTACTCGAACTCGCGCAGCAGCAGCGGTTTGTCGAACTTCGCGACGCTGTGAGGTCCATGTTCGACATTGCCCGAGTGCAACCGTAATTGCCGTGATCAGCGTTTCCGTCCCAGACGCCCACGAGTGGATGCGCGTCGTCGATCCCGCGTGGAAGGATCCGCTTGACGCCTCACATTCGGTTACGACTGGTGGACGCTGGAACCCGCCTCGTACATGGGCTGCGTTGTATCTGAACTACGACCGGGACTCCGCCCGCCGTCAGATCATCCGATTGCTCGAAGGGACTCCGTTCCATCCGGACGACCTTGCGGACGACGCCTTCGATCTGGTCACGGTGAGATTGCCCAACGCGCAACGTGCTCTCGACATTGTGAGCGACGCTGGTATGGCGGCAGTCGGGCTCCCGGCCACCTACCCCGCCACAGCATCCGGGGGTCGTGTGTCACATGAAGAGTGCTGGCCGATTGCGACGGCTGCCCATGACGTCGGACTTGACGCCATCTGGTGCAGATCGGCTGCAACCCTCGACGGTGCTGGCCGCGAACTTGCTTGGTGGCCAGTTGAGCGCAAGGCGGAGTGGAACGGACAACGGAGCCCCTACGGGAACTGGCGATGATGTCGCCGCAGCTGAAGTGCGTTGTCACTCGGACTGAAACTTGGATGTCACTTCACAGCTGAACCCGACCTAGTTCATCAATACGAAGCGGCCCGCCTCTTGAGGCGGGCCGCTTCGCGTTGATCTGAGGTTGCGGCGTAGCGTCGGAGCATGGAATCTGCCGCCGATCTGGAGCGCATCGACCAACTAGTCGATCAGCTCCTCGCCGATCATCCTCTTCCAGCAACACCGATGGGGGAGTTCCTCGGAGCGCAATATGACCTCGGCCTTGCCTGGGTCCATTTCCCATTGGGTCTGGGAGGGCTTGGTCTGTCGCCGAAGTACCAGCCGCAGGTGAACGCTCGACTCTTCGCTGCTGGAGCGGCGAACCCATTCATGCTGAATCCGATGGGGTACGGCATGTGTGGACCGACGGTTGTCGAGTGGGGGAGCACCGAGCAGAAAGCTCGTTACCTGCGGCCCCTGTTCACCGCTGACGAGATGTGGTGCCAACTGTTCTCTGAACCAGGTGCGGGGTCCGATGTTGCTGGGCTCTCGATGACGGCAAGTCGAGATGGTGATGAGTGGATCCTCAACGGGCAGAAGGTGTGGACATCACTCGCCCATATCGCGCGCTGGGGTCTTGTGATCGTCCGTACTGATCCCAACACCGTCAAGCATGCTGGCATAACGGCTTTCGTGGTTGATATGCACGCACCTGGGGTGGAGGTTCGTCCACTCCGCCAGATGACTGGTGGTGCAGAATTCAATGAGGTCTACTTCACCGATGTTCGGGTGCCCGCAACCGAGATGCTTGGCGCTCCCGGTGAGGGATGGCGAGTGAGCCTCACCACTCTGATGAATGAGCGCACGGCCATCGGAGGTTCGACGCCACCGAGGGGATCCGGCCCGATCGCCACGGCGGTTGAGCTGTTCGGTCGACTTGACGCCGAGGAGCGAGACCGTCACCTCAATCGGCTGATGACGTTGTGGTGTGAGGCTGAGGCGATTCGTCTGAACAACGTGCGCGCCTCGGCGAATCGTCGCATGGGCAGCCCTGGTCCTGAGGGGTCGATTGGGAAGATGGCGGGCGCCGAGCACAACATCCGTGTTCAGGAATTCTGTATTGACCTTCTGGGGGCAGGCGGAATGCTCTACGGCGATTACGACGCAGGCGGAGCCGACCTTTCCGATAGCGATGCCACGAGTCGTGTGGCGTTTCTGCGCAGCCGAGCCAACACCATTGAGGGCGGCACCGCTGAGATCATGCGGAACATTCTTGGCGAACGCGTCTTGGGCTTGCCCGGGGATGTTCGGATAGATCGTGACCGACCTTGGAAGGACGTTCCGCGCAGCTGATTCAGCGGTGTTCAGCCCGGCCCAAACCGGCTGCTGAGCACGGCCGTTCCCGGCGGATCGACCGCCCAACGAGCTCCGGTTCCCCAAGTATCACCGAACACGAGCTCTGCCATCGGCCGACGTCGGACCGGACCGTGAGAACCAGCCGGTCGTCCGAGCGTGATCGTTGCCGAGAGTGCGACATCGTCAGGCAGTCCGAGCAGTGCTCGTAATTCGTCCTCGACCAGACCCTGGAACCCAGTGAGGACACCGCCGTATCCGAGAGCCCGAGCAGCGAGTAGCAGATTCTGGCACGCAGGGTAGACGTTTGCTCCCTCGCTTGGAGACGGGTCGCGGTATCTGATGAGGCAGGCAAGGACGAGCACGGGGACCGAGTCGATGTGGTCGACATAGTCCTGCATGGTGCGAGCCATACGGGCCTTTGGAGAGGCCTGATCAGTTCCCGAACCCGCGTCGTAGCCGTCGCGAGTTCGCTTTGCATCCCAGAGCCGCCGGGCCCCGGTGCCGATGAGTTGTTTCACTTGATCCGCCCGGGGGCCATTACTGAAGACCATGAATCGGAACGGCTGACGATTTGACCCTGACGGTGCCCGGGTGGCGGCGAAGAGAATGTCGCGGAGTGCATCATCGGGAATGGTTTCGTCGGTGTAGCGGCGGATCGCCCTGGTGGTGGCGAGCCCGTGCAGCAGTTCTGGCAGTTGGGCCGGAGTCGGGGAGTCCATCCGGCCATCGTCGCACCTTGCTCGCGTCTATCGGGGATTGAGCGGGTGTGGCAGGAGCAGTTCGGCCATCGGTACGATGTAAAGCATGCTGAACATCGCTCGCCGATCGGCTCGCGGCAGTGAGACCCCTGCGGGTGCCGCACGCGTCGATATCGACCAGGTGCACCGGCGTTTCGACGGCCCAGATGTTCTCGGTGGGGTCTCGTTGCACATTGCTGCGGGCGAATCGATGGTGCTTCTCGGTCCAAGTGGATGTGGCAAGACCACCTTGCTGAGGGCGATTGCCGGGCTTGAGCGCCTGGATGGTGGATGCATCTCCATAGATGGAGAAGTCGTGAGTGGGCCAGAGCGGCATGTGCGTCCTGAGGATCGTCGAGTCGGAATGGTCTTTCAGGACTGGGCACTCTTTCCCCACCTCACCGTTACCCAGAATGTGGCATTTGGGCTCGATAGGGACGAGCGCCGGTCGTCACGAGTTGAGGAAACTCTCGAACTGGTGGGCCTTGCCGGCCTCGGGGAACGGCGACCGTCGACGCTCTCGGGTGGTCAGCAACAACGAGTAGCCCTCGCTCGGGCCTTGGCTCCGAGGCCCCGGGTGCTGCTGCTCGACGAACCGTTCTCCAATCTCGACACGGGCCTCCGGGCACGTATCCGAACCGAAGCGAGTGCCCTGCTGCGCAGCCTTGACATCACGGCGATCTATGTCACCCACGATCAGGATGAAGCGTTCGTCCTCGGCGACCGAATCGCCGTGATGATGGCGGGATCGATCATTCAGGTAGGAACGCCGTCGGAGATCTACGACCACCCGAGCACAGCCGCGGTCTCTGACTTCGTCGGTGAGACGAATCGGATCTCGGGTGTGCTTGGGGACGTGGGCGCCGAGACGTCAGTCGGCCTGATCCCTGTTGCCTCAACGGGGTCACTCGGAGACCGTCTCCAGATCCTGGTTAGGCCTGAGCACCTGATGATCGAGCCTGATTCGAACGCAGACTCGGTTGTCGAGTCGATCGAGTACTACGGCCACGACCACATCTGTCGGGTCCGCCTCGGCCGCGGTGGGATGGTCACTATCCGTGCTGCGATGGCCCCCCGGGTCTCGGTGGGCGAATCTGTGACGGTTCGTTACTCGGGCCCGGGCTCGGCAGCATTCGTCGCCGACTGACCTCGGGAATTCCGTCGGTCCTCGAGCCCCATCAGGATTGCTGTCGGCACCGATGCAACCACCACGAGAAGCAGCGCAGCTCCTGCGGCGCGGGCCATAAAGTTCTCGGCCGTTGCGTTCCACACACGCGTGGCGAGGGTGGAAAATCCCGTTGGTGCGAGCAACAGCGTTGCAGGAAGTTCCTTCATCGCGGTCAGAGCCACGAGGAGCCAGCCGGCGCCGAGTCCGGGCCTGAGCAGGGGAAGTACCACCCGTCGGAAGGCCTCACTTCGACTTGAGCCAAGCACGCGAGCAGACTCCTCCAATGAAGGCGTGATCTGGTTGAGGGTCGCTCTGATTGCACCCACTGCTTGCGGTAGGAACAACACGGCGTAGGCGAATACGAGCATGGCGAGGGTTTGGTAGGCCCAGGTGACCTGATTCGCGCCGAAGAAGACGAGGGCGAGTGCGACGACGACACCCGGAAGCGCATAGCCCGACCACGAGAGTTGCTCAACCAGCCGAGCCACGCGGCCGGGGTGCCGCACGATCACGATGGCGACAGGAAGTGCCATGAGGACGGTCGCAGTTGCGCCGAGCAGGGAGGCAGTAAGACTTCCGAAGATCAGGGCTGGCCCCGGCCAGACAGGCTCTCCGGCTGCAACACCGCGCCGCAACCAATATGCGATAACAGTCATTGGGACCACGAGAGCGATGGTTACCAGGGTGCCGAGCGACAGAATTGCTGGCCACCGCCATCGTGCAAGTGGAACTCGCACGGCGTATCGAGCGCCGCTTCCGTGGAGGCGATGAAGGTCGTGTCGGCGTGCCCGTTGCTCGATCATGAGCACCGAGACGGTGAGCCCGACAAGGACGAGTCCGAGCGCAGCTGCTGAGCCACGGTTTAACGCGCCCCGATATTGAACGAAGATTGCGCGGGTCAGCGTGTCATATCGCAGCATTGAAACTGCGCCGAAGTCAGACATGGTGTAGAGGGCGGCGAGAAGCCCACCTGAGACGATGGCTGGCCGAAGTTGGGGGAGCACTACCAGCCGAAAGGTTGACAGTGCTGAGTGCCCAAGTGTGCGGCTTGCCTCTTCGAGCGCCGGGTCAATACGACGCCATGCTGCACGGACGGTGAGCAGTACATATGGGTATGAGAACAGCGTGAGCACGAAGAATGCGCCACCAAATCCATAGATGCCGGGGATTCGCTCCACGCCGAGTGGTTCAAGCCACCCCTGAACCATCCCGCGTGGGCCGAGAGCAGCGATCATCGCCCACGAACCAACGTATGTCGGAATTGCGAGCGGTAGGGCGGTGAGTACGGTCCACAGCCGTCTGCCCGGCAGATCGCTTCGTTCTGTCAGCCATGCAACCGGAAGGGAGATGGCGATGCTGGCCCCGGTGACGGCTGCGGCCAGTCCTACCGTGCGAACGATCAGCCCTCCGGTGCGCCCCGACACGATGGTGTCGGCTGTCGGCCCCCAGCCGAAGTCGTTCGTTCGCCAGATGAGATAGACGAAGGGGAGTGCTGCTGCGAGACCAACGCTCAGTGCAAGTGAGCGGACGAACCGGGCGTCGCCTCGAGCAGCCGACTGGCTGTATCGCTGCGATGACCGCTCGCGAATAGATAGACGCCAGATCAGAGCGCTCCAACCTCAATCAGGAGATCGACCGTTCCCTGGAGGTCGAGCAGAAGGTTCAGGTCGAAGGCGGGAAGGGTGAGCGACCCAAGGTCTGGGAGGCCGTCTGCGGGTGGCACCGCTGCGATAACTGGCAACTCGAAGTTGCGCCCAGCGAAATACGTCTGAGCGGGCTCAGAGAGCATGAATCTGACGAGTTGCTGCGCCGCCGACGGGTTGTCGCTGGTAGCGAGGACGCCGATTCCGGCAATGTTGACGAGAGCACCGGGGTCGCCGTCGGTATAGAAGTGGTTTGCAACTGGGAAGTTCGGCTCCTCCACCAGATTCTCGTAGAGGTAGTAGTGATTGACGAACCCGACATCCACCTCGCCGTCAGCGACAGCCTGCATGATCGCTCCGTTCCCCTCGTAGGCGATCGGATTGTTGTCCATGACCCCGTTGAGCCATGACCGAGCGCCCTCCTCGCCGAGGAGATATCTCAATGCGGTGACGTGATCTTGGAATGAGGCATTCGTCGGTGCCCAGCCAATACGTCCTTTCCACTCTGGGTCGGTGAATCCGGCAAAGGATTCCGGAAGATCGGTCTCAGCGAGGACCTCGGTGTTGAACACGACGGTTCTGGCCCGACCGGTGACGCCTACCCAGTCGCCCGTTGGGGAGGCGAGGGCAGGGTCGACGAGGAGGCTGGGGATATCACTGTCGAGGGCGAGGAGTCGGCCATCAGCGGCGAGGGTTCCGAGGAAGCCTGCACCTTGTGAGTAGTAGAGATCTGCAGGAGTGTTCGTGCCTTCCTCCTGCAGGAGGAGAAGCATCTCCGCCGAGTTGCCATAGCGGACCTCGACCCCGATCCCGGTGGCCTCGATGAACATGTCGATGACGGGTTGGACCAGATCCTCTCCGCGTCCGGAGTAGACGGTGAGGGCGGGCGCGTCGGACGGGGTTGACTCGGTGGGAACCTCGCCGCTGCTGTCGCTGTTGCCACAGGAAACGAGCGCGAGGGCTGCAACCACACAAGCGGCGAGAGATTTCACGGGGGACATGGACTTCCGTTCAATTCCAAGAGTGTTAGGTCGCCCTAACAATACCGATGAGGCTGTCCTGCTCCAACTTGCGGGATTCATTCGGGCGACACGCAGAGGTTGGCACCGGGCGCTGTTCGTGGAACGCTTATGCCATGGCCGAGCGTTCAGCGAATATTCGACGCCTGCGCGATGGCCATTTTGACGTGCTGGTCATCGGAGGCGGAATCAACGGTGCCGTCTCAGCAGCCTCGCTAGCAGGTCGTGGCGCATCGGTCGCGTTGATCGATCGAGCGGACTTCGGATCGTTCACCTCTCAGGAATCCTCGAATTTGGTCTGGGGCGGATTCAAGTATCTCGAAAACTACGAGTTACCGCTTGTGTATGGCCTGTGCCGGTCGCGCAACCACCTCATGAAGGCCTACCCGGACAACGTCCGCGAGATTGGCTTCCTGGCGACGCTCGATCGTTCTGCCCCCTATGCGCCATGGTTTGCCGGCCTTGGGGCATTCGCGTATTGGGCGATAGGGCAGTTCGGGACTAAGGCCCCAAAGGTCTTTTCGTCTGAACGACTCGCCGAGACTGAGCCAGCGGTTCGTGTCGACACCGCTCGTGGAGCGATCCAATACCAAGATGCTTATCTGATCGACAATGACTCCCGTTTCGTCTTCTCGTTCATCAGATCGGCATTCGAGGCGGGAGCAGTGGCTGCGAACTACGTGGAGTTGATCGACGCAAAGCGCCGTGGAGATCGTTGGGTGGCGACACTTCGTGACAACGATTCAGGTGAAGAGGTGACGACTTCGGCACGGGTGATCGTGAATGCTGCTGGCCCATTTGTCGACGGACTCAACGATGACTGGGGAGTCACGACACATCACCGAATCGTCTACTCGAAGGGGATCCACTTGGTCGTCCCGCGGTTGACGACCGAGAATCACGATCGCGTTCTTGCTTTCTTTGACGACACCCAGCGGTTGTTCTACGTCATCCCAATGGGCCGTCGTTCGGTCATTGGGACAACCGATACTCGCGTTGATAACCCGCAGACGAGCGTCGACGACGACGATCGCCAATTCCTGATTGATCAGATCAACGCTCGCATGAATCTTGAACGTCCGTTGACGACCGACGATGTGATCGCTGAACGGTCAGGTGTTCGGCCGCTCGTGGTGAAGAAGCCAACGGGGCGACGACGTCGACAACAGGACTGGTCCACCGTCGATTGGACCTCCCTGAGTCGAAAACACGAGATCGAACGCGATCGACGACGCTCGGTTGTGACCGTGTTCGGTGGGAAACTCACCGACTGCCTCAACGTTGGCGCAGAGGTGGCTCGAGAGGTGGAGCGCCTCGGTGTTCCCCTCGAAAAAGACCTCGGGAACTGGTATGGCGAACCGGCTGAGGCCACTCGGGAGGAGTTCTTCAGGCAGGCGCGGCTGATGAAGCTTGATTCGATGAGGTCCAAGCCCGATACCGAACCACTGTCGATTCGTCTGTGGCGTCGATACGGGAGGAGAGCGTTCGACATGCTCGAAGTGATTCGTGACGATCCTTCGATGGCCACCGACGTGATGGAATCAGCCGATTATCTGCGGGTCGAACTCCACAACGCTGCTGAGCACGAGATGATCGTGCGCTTGGAGGACTTCATGCGCCGGCGATCGAAGATTGACCTTGTGGTCCCGGAATCTGAGGTGCGTTCAGCACCAGGACTACACGAGGTCGCTCGGATCTTGTTTGGGGCTGACGCACAACGGCGTCTCGAGGAGTACCTGACTGGCCGACCAGCAAACAGTGAGTCAGCCCCCGAAGCGGCCGTCGTACACCCGAGTGGGGCCTGAGGACACGAATCCGAGATCCTGATCAGCGACGAGCGCTGTTTGGACATCAACGATCAGGTGCATCTCATCGGAAGCCCACAGGCACACACCGGATCCATCGTCTACCGCTACCGCCAGGTTGGCAGCCGTCTCGCCAACACCAACATTGACCGTTGACGTCTCAGGAACAGTGCCAGTGCTGATGCTCGAACACGGAGCGAGCGTTGCGAACCCGCCTCGCGGGGCTTCGGTCACGGTCAGATTCACGATCGCAGCCTCAGTTGTGCCTCCAAGGTCGACGAGGATCGGAGTACCTGCTTCGGGTGGTTCAGCGCATCGAACTGTTCCGCAGAGCCGCGTGTCGAGGGCCCGCCAGGCCGCGATCGGTTGCCATCCGTATCCCTCGGAAGGAGAGATGCTGCCCAACATGTCGACGATGAGGTGAGATTCTGAGAGTGAGAAAGCGCAGGCCGAACCTGAGCGAGAAGAGTCGATGATCGCGAGGTTGGCCCGTGATGACTGTTTGGCAAAGTTCACATTGGACCATCGAAGGGCATCCGGGTCGACCTCGGCACAGTCGCCGACGGTCATGAACCCGGCGCTGGAGCTGTCCGTCGCCGTCAGATTCGCCACGGTCAACGTGGTCTCGGCGGTGGGGATCGTCGCCACGGTGCTGGCATCGATCGGGCCGTCGGTACAGGAACCGTCTGGCCCACAGGCTGGGCTACGACGAGTATCCATGAGCCGCACGGGATCCGAAGGGGTGAACCAGCCAGGTGCCCTCGCTTCGGAGGGCGGAACGATAAAGCCAACGACGTCGATGACTGCGTGGACGTCGGTGTAGTGGTAAACGCAGAATCGACCGTCGGTGTCGAGGTCCACGATGGCAAGGTTCGCAACGTCGTGGCCTGCGGTGTAGTTGACATTCGAGGTGGCTGGAACCGCAGCGTCGGTGGGTCGACAACTCACCAGGCTCAGGAATCCCCAATCGGTAGCACCGGTCGCTGTGAGGTTCACCACTGCGGCAACAGCATCGTCGGGGGCTTGAGGGTCGATGGCGACCCTCCACCCTGCTTCAACTGCGAAGTCGCGGTTGCATCGGAGTCGTTCGGTTCCGTCGAGGTCGATCACGTCATAACAGCCGAGAGTGGGGTCGTTACGGAGGTTGAATCGTTCGATGGCCCGGGCAGCGTCTGGGGTGCCACGGAATTCGAAGTGCGGGGGATCTCGATAACTCGATTGGCGAACGTCATCTGGGGAGGAGCAATCGCCGCTGAAGCCGTATCCGCCCCAGTAGAGCCCCCACTTCTCTGCGACCTGGATCACCCATCTGGGCATATCGGTGTCCATCGGGATCTCACAGGCATTGCCCCCTGCTGGATCGCGCAGGGTGACGATTGGATTCGTCCCCGCATTGATATCGATGGCGAGCCCCCATGCGTGGAGGGATAGCCCCGAAGCGTCTCCTGATGGGCAGTCCCACCCACCAGAACTGGCGGTGCAACGGAATCCGTAACCGTGCGCATCACGGAGTCGGTAGCCGCCCTCGACGACCTCAGTCAGGAATCCTTCGAAGAGGGATGCGACGCTTCGTTGGGTGACGAGGCGCCCGGCCCCTACCCGGTCGAGGCGTTGCCCGTTCTGGGCGAACATCGAGTCCTCCCAGTCCGCAAGGGCGGGCGACCCGTTATACGAGTAGCCGTTCCACCTCCACTGGCTCGCGTCACCTGACTGCGGTATCGGCGGGGTGGGCCAACCTCGCGAAGTCGGATCGTTCCAGCCCATCACCACACAGGCACGAACGTCGCCCATGGCGAGTTGGTCGGCGTTGCAGTTAGGTGGCCTTACGGGAAACGCCCATGGGGCGAGGTCGGTGGTATCGATCACCGGTGGTGCCGGAATCGCTGATGAGGTCGAGATCGGGGCAGCGGCAGCCGATGTGTGCACAGCTGCGATGGCGGGCAGGCCTACGGTGAGGGCGACGCTGAGTGCGAGGGCGGTTGGTCGGGGGATCATGATCGGTCCATCTGGTCGGAATTTCGGGTGCAATGATGCATCGGCACAATGTCGGGTGTTCTTGAGCACATTTTCCATTCCCCCGATGGCACGCTCGAGGGGGGCCGGCGAATAGGTTCGACCATGTGACGAGCGAGCGCCGATCGATTGCGCTTCCCCTGTTCGCCGTTGCGTATGGCACCAACGTTGCAACACCGTTGTTGCTGATCTATGAGGACCGCCTGTTGTTGAGCACGTGGACGCTCACCGCGTTGTTTGCCGTCTATCCGCTCGGGCTTACCCCGGCTCTGATTGTGTCGGGTCCAGCCTCGGATGTGCTCGGCCGCCGTAGCGTGATGGTGCCAGGTGTGGTGCTGTCGGCGATCGCCTCGCTAGTCCTGCTCGTCGGGTCGGACAGCGTCGCCATGCTGTATCTCGGGCGCCTCCTGCTCGGCATTGTGTCGGGTCTGGTGTTGGTGGTGGCGAGCGCATGGATGCAGGAGATTGGACGAGCCGATCCGTTGTTGACCTCGCGGCTCTTGGGTGTGGTGATGTACGTCGGCTTTGGGCTGGGCCCACTGGTTTCTGGCGTCATTGGACAGTGGGGTCCAGCGCCACTGGTGATCCCGTATGTGATCCATCTGGTTTTGGTGCTGGCTGGTCTCATCGCTGTGGGCCGTGCCCCTGAAACAGTGGTGCGGGTTCCCGGTCGACGGATCAGACCGAATCTGGGGATCCCCGAAGGGTCATCTCGTGCCTTCTGGACCGTGGTGGTTCCGACCGCCTTCGGAGTCTTCGGGATGCCGTCATTGGCCTTTGGATTGTTCCCGGTGTTGTTGAAGCCAGCAATGCCCGGCATTGCAGTTCTGGTGTCGGGTCTGCTCGGGTTCCTCGCAATGGGGTCGATCATTCCTGCCCAGGCGTGGGTCGGTCGTGTCGGTCCGACTCGGGCGGCGCCGGTTGCCCTCACATGCGGCACCGTGGGGGCTGCCCTCGGCCTGGTGGCCTTTGGCACTGGGGCGTGGCCGCTTCTTCTACCAGCGGCTCTGTCAATGGGCGCCGCTTCGGGCTTGGCGATGACATCTGGGCTCCGGTTCGTTGACATGATCTGTCGTCCAGAGGACCGCGGGGCACTCAATGGATCGTTCTACGCAGCGGCCTATGCCGGGATGCTGATGCCACTTGTGGTGAGCTCAATCGCTCGACTGATCGGCTCGGTCACCCCCGTGTTGGCGGTGGTGACGTGTGGAACAGCATCAGTGGCACTCTGGCTCAGGTATGCGATTTCCCGCTTGCCGATGACATAGCGCTGAGCACAGCAGCTGAATTCCTGCAATGCTGACGAGGTGACGTCCTCGGCCCATCTTCGTTTGGTGGATCGTCCGACGATGCGTGGGCGCCTTCACGTGGTTGCATTTTGGTCAGCTGCCCTTCTTGGCCTGGTGCTCATCCTCGAAGCCGACGGGCTGACTCGACGCCTAGTGGCCGCGGTATATGTCAGCACCTTGCTGGTCGGATTTGGTGTTTCCGCGATTTATCACCGCGTCGATTGGTCACCGGTGTGGCGGGATCGGATGCAGCGCCTAGACCATGCTGCGATTTACGTGTGGATCGCCGGAACCTACGTTCCGCTGTGCTTGCTGGTGCTCCCGCGCTGGTGGGGGGTGCCGTTGCTGGCTGCCGTTGGCGTTGGGGCGGCGGTGGGAATCGTGCTGCAGATCGCAAGGCGGGGACGCCGAACCGGGTACGTGCTGTACCCACTGCTCGGATGGGCGGCAATCGGTGTTGCTCCGGTCCTCTGGTGGAACCTCGACCCGCTCGAGTTCTGGCTGGTAGTGGGCGGTGGCCTTGCGTACACCATCGGGTTCCCCGTGCTCTTGGTCAAACGACCTGACCCTGCTCCGAGAGTGTTCGGGTATCACGAGGTGTGGCACTCGTTCACGGTGGTGGCTGCTGGACTGCACTTCGCGGCCGTTGGGCTGATGACTGTCTGACGGATACAGGCGTCTCGTTTCATTTTGCCCGGCGGTGGGTCGTGGGGTTTCGACCCTGAACGTCGGCATCACTGGGCGCTCCACGGCAACAGTGCCACAGGGCCGCACTAGGGTCGCAGGGGAATGGCCACGCTCAGGTTCAGTTTCGGCACGATGGGTTCGGGCAAGAGCACCCTTGCTCTGCAAATCCATCACAACCTCTCATCGCGGGAGATGTATGGCTTGTTGCTGACCTGCCTCGACCGCGAAGGCAACCAGGTCACCAGCCGGCTCGGGGTTCGCGCACCAGCGATTCACGTCGAACCCGACATGGATCTTCACGAATTGGCGGTGCGGCACTGGCCATTGCATTACTTGGTCTGCGACGAGGTTCAGTTTTATAGCCCAGAACAGTGCGACCAGTTGGCACGTGTGGTTGATGACATGGAGGTCGATGTCTACGCCTTCGGTTTGATCACCGATTTCCGAGGCATCCTCTTCGAGGGCACCCGTCGGATGCTCGAGGTGGCTGATGACCGTGTTCCCCTGCAGGTTGAAGCCCGATGCTGGTGTGGGTCGCGCGCCACTCACAACGCGCGCGTCGTCAACGATTTCGTCGTTTACGAAGGCGAGACAGTGGTAGTTGGCGACACTGCTGCCCCTGGCGCACAGAAGATGTTTGGTGATGTCGTCCGCTATGAGTTGCTGTGCCGCCGGCATTTCCGAAGTGGCGATCTCGGGGCGTAATCAGGTTCCGTCTGCAACTGGTCGAACGAGTCTGATCGCTGCTGCGGCAACAGCAATTCCTGATGCTCGACCAACTAACGCGCCGAGGTCAGCGAGCGGGTCTGCATATCTAAACGGGATTCCAGCGATTCCGAGCAGCGCCAGCCCGATGACGATCACAGCCACACCGCCGATGGTGCTCGAGAGTTGATCAAGTGAGCGGCCCCCGGGACGATCGTCCGGATGTACCGCCGCGACAATCATGCGAGCGCTACCGGTCACCACCGCGGCGAGCGCGAGCATTGCGATGTTCTGGGGGAGTGACACAAACGACAGAATTTCAACCCGTTGACCCCACACCCCGTCCTCGAACCGTGAGGTCGAGATAGCTGCCGCTCGCCTAAGTTCGATCGCAATGATTCCGATGTAGGCAATGAGGAAGCACCAACCCGCTGTCCGTAGTGTTCGGGCCCAAGTGAGCCGCTCGTGGTCGGTCACCGTGTGATCAAACCCAAGTGCACGCGAGGCGCTTGATTCCGTTGATGAAGTTGCTCTGGAGGTAGTCGGGATCGCCAGTCGCTCGCAGGTTCGGCAGTCTGCGGTGAAGCTCCTCAAATGCAATGGCGAGTTCTCGACGGGCAAGGTTGGCGCCGAGGCAGAAGTGTGGGCCCCCTGCTCCAAAACCGACCTGTTGGGGTTGCTGACCACGCGTGATGTCGAATTCGTCAGCCGAATCGAAAACACGTTCATCGCAATTCGCGCTCGAGTAGAACAGCACCACCTTGTCTCCGGCCTTCAGCTGCTCGCCGCCGAGTTCGGTATCAGCGGTCACCGTTCTCCGGAAATGAATGACTGGGGTAGCAAGTCGAACGATCTCTTCGATTGCGTTTCGGGCATGCGTCTCGTAATCCGAGAACCACAACGCTCGTTGATCGGGGTTGTCGGTCAGTTCCTTCAGACCGTGGGTGAGCGCGTTGCGGGTTGTCTCGTTGCCAGCCACGACAAGAAGAATGAAGAATGAGCCGAACTCCTGCGCGCTGAGTCGATCACCATCGACTTCGGCCGCCATGAGCGCCGAGGTGATGTCGTCTCGGGGGTTGGCCCGACGGTCCT
>JBDQKN010000018.1:0-14820 GCA_040263235.1 Ilumatobacteraceae bacterium | reverse complement strand
TGCCCGCAGAGCCGGAACATCCCAGCGAGAAGTCACCATCCCACCTCGCCAAATGGGTCCGGCAAGCCCAGCTTGCCCGGGTTGAGAATTCCGTGTGGGTCGACGGCGGCCTTGATGGAATGAAGCAGCGATGTTGTCGTGCCTAACGCCTCTGCCATGTAGCGAGACCGGTTGAGGCCGACCCCGTGGTGGTGCGAAAGACGCGCGCCGCTTTCCAGGGCTGCTCGCTGGGCGGCATCCCACATCGATCGATGGAGATCATCGATCTCATCAAGAGCGGCCTCTGGTCCCGGACGGCACGCAAGGCTGAAGTAGAGACATGCCCCGTCGGTGTAACTGTGCGACAGGTGTGCTGATGCCGCGATGACCCCGTCGGTGCTGGTCGCCGCGGCGACTACCGAGCGGTAGACCTCGCTAAGGCCAGACCACGGGGCGGTGACCTCCATCGTGTCGACGAGATATCCCCGGCGAGTCAGCGCCTGTAGGGCAGAGGTGTCGTTGCGGTGCTCGAGCCACGTGGCCACACGGTCCTCGGAATGTTCAACTCCGCCGCAGGACCGCACGGCCTCGTCCACGATCCCCATTACCGCCGCAACGAGGCTCGGATGCCCCTCGTCGAGAACCAACAGCACACAGGCGGATCCATCAGCGTTGTGAGACCGCGCGGATTCAACTTGGTCGTACAGGCGGAGCACGGCTGGGGTCGCACCCGATCGAACAGCGCGTCGGCAGGCCTCGAAAGCTGCCTCAAGATCGGGTAGGAGATAGGTGGCCCGTGACTCGCAATCGGGAACCGGATGAGCCCTTAAGGTCACCGAGGTGATGACGGCGAGAGTTCCCTCTGAGCCAAGGAGGAGTTGATCGATATCAGGGCCAACGGCTGAGGCCGGATTCGGCCCGGTCCGAATAACGGTGCCGTCGGCGAGTACGGCCTCGAGTCCGGCGACCATGTCCTCGATTTTCCCGTAGCGAGTGGAGTACTGCCCTGCGCCGCGACAAGCCACCCAGCCACCGACCGTCGAGATCTCGAAGCTCTGCGGATGATGGCCCACGGTCAGGCCATGAGGTTCCCTGATCGCGTTCTCGAGATCTGGACCAAAGGTGCCGGCTCTGACCTCGACGAGACCTGAGACATCATCGACAGAAACGAGACCGGCCAGCCCCGTCATGTCGAGGAGCACGCCTCCGTGCACGGGAATTGAACCGCCACACACTCCGCTTCTTCCACCGATCACCGTCACCGGAATCCGGAAAGAGTTGCAACTCGCGACGATGGCGGCAACCTCCGCTGTGGTCGTCGGGTGGGCGACAGCGGCCGCAATTGCGGGTACGGAACCTCTGAGGGACCAATGAAGTGCCAGCGGCCACCAGTCTCGGCTCGCCTCGGCAACCGGTGTGCGGTCCTCCTCGACCAGGGTCAGAGGACATATCGCCTGAATATCCGCCAACGACTCTGGCGACAACGTGACCGTGTCTCCCGAGAGGTGCGCCTCGGTCCCAGTGAGTTCGATGGGTGGAACGGGGCGACCGGTCATGGGCGTTCCTGCTGGGCCATCACCTCAGCCTCGCACAGGGCGAGGTACGAAGCGATCTCGGCCTGACGCTGCTCCTCGTCCCAGTCGAGTTCGTCAGCCATCAGCGCCGCCACTCGCTCCGCGGCGCTGAGCGCACGGTCACGTTGCTCGATGTGAAGTCGGCTGCGGCGCGTGACCACATCGATCAATGTCAGCGCCGACTCATTTCTGACACTGTCGACGACCTCGGCACCGGTTAGCGCAGACCCTGGAACGATCTCGTTCCCAAGGGACGGATCCTCGGACGTGATCTGGGCAAGCACGGCGTTGCTGCGACCGATGATCGGCGTTCTCGACGTCTGGCAGCGCGTGCGTCGACCAAGGATCGATTCGACTTGGTCGACGGTGTCCTCGGCCATCTGTCGGTACGTCGTCAGTTTGCCGCCGATCACTCGAACCACACCCGAAGGAGACGCGTCCACGCGATGGCGCCTGGAGAGGTCAGCGGTCCGCTCAGCGCTGTCGTTGCCCGTTGGCACGACGAGCGGGCGAAGGCCAGACCAAATGCCGAGGACATGGTCAGAAGTTATGTTGCTGCCGAAGGAGTGATTCACGGCTCGAAGGAGATAGTCGATGTCGTCGGCGGTGCAACGCGGATCGTCAAGGCCGCTGGCGTGTTCTGTGTCGGTTGTGCCGATGTGGGCGAGGTCAAATGTTCCGTCGTCGTTCGGCCCAGACGGGATCAGGAAGACGCTACGGCGATCTCCGGGCACCGGAAGTACCACCGCAACCCTGTTTCGAACCAGCTCCCATGGGATCGATACGTGAACGCCGCGCGCTGGGCGGATATCAACAGGTTGCAGGGAAGTGGTCAGGGGTTGGGAGATGAGGGCATCAACCTTGCTCGCCCATACGCCACCCGCATTGACCACGCATCGGCTATGCACTCCAATGTGTGACCCCTCGAGTTCGATTGTCACTCCCGATACCTGGCCGTTGGTGACGTCGATCGTCGTCACTGGACAGTGGTTCACCACAAGTGCGCCATACGCTGCCGCAGTGCGTGCGACGTCGAGGGTGAGTCGGGCATCGTCGGCACTTGCGTCGTAGTAGAGGTACCCGCCAGCAATGCGATCCTCCGGCAGGCCCGGACACAGTTCCACAACTCGAGACCGTCGCAGGCGGCGATGGAGTCGACCGATGCGCCAGCCTCCTGCAGTGTCGTATGCCCAGAGAGCGCTGCCGAGTGCCCGCGCGATACGGCGAGGAAAGAGACCGTTCTTCGTGAAGATCGGGAGAAGGAAGGGCAGCACTGAGACGAGGTGAGGGGCATTACGCATGAGAATCCGGCGTTCCTTGAGTGCCTCACGAACCAGCCCGACATCACCCTGCTGGAGGTACCGCAGGCCGCCGTGGATCAATTTCGAACTCTTCGATGAGGTCCCGGAGGCCAAATCTCCTCGATCGACGAGGAGCACCGACATCCCTCGAGTCGCAGCATCGAGGGCGACCCCTGCGCCGGTGATACCACCACCGATGACCACGAGGTCGAAGGGTTCCCCCGATGCCGCCTTGCTTCTCACGGCGCTAACCATTGACGAGCGGTTGAGACTGAAGCCGCGGGAGGTGGCGACTGATGTGCTCATGACGGTGATCGTAGATGGGGGAGGGGCCTCTGCCGGCGAGTGGCTCACGGACCCCGATTCCGGCAACCTCGAAATTTCATGAATTGTTTGTTCGCACGAGTTGCAGATTGAGCTGTCGATTGGCATTCTCGTGACGTGCGCTCGCCGAGTGAACTGACAGAGGCCTTTCGGGCCGAGGGACTCAAAGTGACCCCTCAGCGCCAGTTGCTGTTCCGGCTGTTGCACGGAAACGGCCACCACCCATCAGCGGATTCTCTTCACGCTGCGGCCTCAGCTCAGATGCCGGGCATCTCGTTGCGGACCGTGTATCAGACGTTGACCGATCTCACGGCTATGGGCGAACTCCGTCAGGTGTCCATCGGGTGTGGCCCGGGACGCTTCGACCCCAATATCGACGACCACCACCATGTGGTTTGCGAACGATGCGGCACCGTGAGCGACGTGTACGTCGAAGGTGCCGACCAACTCGCGATCGAAGGATTAGACGGCTTCAGCGCCGTCACACCTTCAATCGTGTTCCACGGGGAATGCGTGTCGTGCGCGTCCCTCGTTCCACCCAACCACAACTCCCCGAAGGAGCACTGACAATGGCAAGCCTTGATGGCACCAAGACACATGAGAACCTCAAGGAGGCGTTTGCCGGCGAGAGCCAAGCCAACCGCCGCTACCTGTGGTTCGCCCAGAAGGCTGACGTCGAGGGCTACCCCGACACGGCTGCACTTTTCCGTTCAGTCGCCGAGGGCGAGACCGGCCACGCACACGGCCACCTCGAGTACCTCGCCGAGGTTGGCGATCCCGCTTCGGGCGAGCCGATCGGAGACACCGAGGACAACCTCAAGGCCTCGATCGCTGGCGAGACATACGAGTACACCCAGATGTACCCAGGTTTCGCCAAGACTGCCCGTGATGAGGGGTTCGACGAGATTGCCGAATGGTTTGAGACTCTCGCTCGCGCCGAGAAGAGCCATGCCGGCCGTTTCGGTCAGGGCCTCGAATCCCTGAGCTGATGAGGATTCTGATGGGCGTGGGGTCGATCCCCACGCCCATCTCCTCGCCGTTACGTCCCACACAGAAGCCGAAAAGATGAGCACCACCTACGACCCGAAAAATCCGATGTACCTCGACGAGGCCGACGTTCGAGAAGAACTGACCCGCGTCTACGACCTCTGCCACGGCTGCAGACTCTGCTTCAAGTTCTGTTCGTCATTCCCGACGCTCTTTGACCTGATCGATCGATTCGACGATCAAGACGCTGGACGACTGACGCCCGCAGAGCAAGACAAAGTGATCGACGAGTGCTTCCAGTGCAAGCTCTGTTATGTCAACTGCCCCTACATCCCCGAACTTCATGAGTGGGCGCTCGATTTTCCTCGACTGATGTTGCGTGCAGACGCCATGCGCTACTCGACTGGCCAGAAGTCGATTCGGTCGAGGGCGACAACTCAGGTCCTTGGACGGACCGATCTCATGGGAACTGCTGCAACTGCGGTCTCCTCAGTGGCCAACAAGGTGGTGGCTGCTCCAAGCAACTCTCCGATTCGTAAAGCCGTTGCAGTTGCGACTGGCGTCTCGGCTGTCCGTCTGCTTCCCCCCTACGCCAAGCAGCGGTTCTCGACATGGTTCCGCAAGCGGGTCAAGCCGACGATTACCCGTCGGCAGGGCTCTGTCACGGTGTTCCCAACATGCTTGGTCGAGTATCAAGAGACAGCGATCGGACAAGACCTCGTGAAGGTCTACGAGCGCAACGGGATTGAGACCACAGTGACAGAAGCTGGCTGCTGTGGGGCTCCATGGCTCCACTCGGGAGACCTGAAGCAGTTCACGAAAGTCGCTGAGAAGAATGTGAAGACATTGGCCGACGAGGTGCGGCGCGGCGGCGACATCGTGGTGCCACAGCCCACGTGCGGCTATGTGCTCAAGAAGGACTATCTCGACTATGTAGGTGGTCCGGATGCTGAATTGGTGGCCGAACACACCTTCGACGCTGCGGAATACCTGATGAAGGTGCATAAGGGTGATGACACCGAGCTCGACACCGAATTCGGTGGAGAGGTTCCAGAGAACGTGACGTACCACGCCGCCTGCCACTTGCGGGCGCAGAACATTGGCTTCAAGAGTCGTGATTTGATGAAGCTGACTGGATCCAAAGTCAAAGTCATCCAGCAATGTTCAGGCATCGATGGAATGTGGGGCTTAAGAGCCGAGAACGAGCAGTTCTCAATTCCTATTGCCGAGAAGTTGGCTGACCAGATCACGAAGGCCGGCGCTCAAGTCGTGACTGGAGACTGTCAGCTCGCAAACACCGCGATTGAGGAGCAGACAGGCTCTCCCTCGGTGCATCCGATTCAGTTCATTGCACGCGCTTACGGCATTGACCCCGAATGACAACGGAGATGACATGAACACCACAACCCCCCGCAAGCTGACCCTGACCGACATCGCTGACGTGCGTGCCTACGAGCGTGAGCGCGAAGACTTCCGTACCCACGTGATGGACTTGAAGCGCCGTCGCCGAGTACATCTTGGAACCATCGTCACGTTTCTGTTCGAGAACCAAGACACCATTCGTTTCCAGATCCAGGAAATGGCCCGAGTGGAGAAGCTCGTCAGCGACGAAGACATCCAGGTTGAACTCGATATCTACAATCCGATGATCCCTGAGCCGGGACAGGTCTGCGCCACGATGTTCATCGAGTTGACCACTGATGACCAGATGCGGGAATGGCTTCCGAAACTGGCAGGTGTCGAGAGCCACGTGCTGCTCCACCTCGCCGACGGCAGCGAGGTCCGGGCCAGCATCGACGAACAGCACGAGCAGGGGCTGACCCGAGACCACGTCACCGCCGCAGTTCACTATCTCCGCTTCGAGTTCTCTCAAGAGCAGGTCGACGCCTTCGCCGCCGGCCCAGTTCAGCTGCGGATCGATCACCCTGCGTATCTAGAGGCCGTTGAGCTCTCTGATGCGGCTCATAGCGAGTTGCTCACCGACTTGCGCTGACCCATTGCGCAGCACCTCCTCTCGCATCTAGTGTCATTTGTCACACAGTGACAGCGAGACGGAGGTGGCGGGATGCCACAACACGAACTCGAATGGCGGATTGCAGGGGCCTGTCGCGGACTCGACCCAGAGATTTTCCATCCGGAGGATGACGAGGACGAGGGGCTTACGGCCAAGGAGATCTGCTCATCCTGCGTAGTTCAAGTCGCATGCCTTGACTACGCCTTGGACCGGAGAGAGAAGGTGGGCGTCTGGGGTGGGGCAACAGAACGTGAACGCCGTCGCATCCTCCGGCATCGTCGCCGTTCGGCGTAACGCCCGCCGGCCCGGTCGCTACCTCCCCGTTCCACCTAACCTTCGGGCATGAGTGAACTCGACGCGCACGGTGGATGGTCCACGACTCTCAGCACGCTGATCAACGGGGGCGATCTCTCTCCGGCAGTGGCGGGAGCGGTTCTCTCAGAAATCCTCTCCGGAGCGGCGACACCGTCGCAGATTTCGGCAGTACTCATTGCACTGAGATGCAAAGGGGAGACCGCTGATGAGTTGTCAGCCATGCTTGACGTCGTCCTTGCTCATGCGCAGCGAGTTCGGCTGGACGCCGAGTTGGCAGAGCAAGCTGTTGACATCGTTGGCACGGGTGGCGATGGCTCCCACTCAATCAACATCTCGACGATGGCGGCTCTCGTCGCCGCTGGAGCGGGAATCCCGGTCTGCAAGCATGGCAATCGAGCAGCATCGTCGGCCTGCGGCACCGCCGATGTCCTTGAGGCTCTTGGGGTGCGGATTGACCTCGGGCCAGCTGGAGTCGAAGCATGCGTACGTGAGGTCGGATTCGGATTCTGCATGGCGCAGGTTTTCCACCCAGCTTTTCGATTTGCAGGGCCACCGCGGCGCGAGATCGGAGTTCCAACGGCGTTCAACCTCCTCGGTCCCATGGCAAACCCGGCGGGCGTAGGGCGTCTGGTGATCGGCGTTGCCGACCCGAGTCGAGCTGAGCTGGTGTTATCAACGCTCGCTGCGCGGCACACGCCGCGGGCATGGGTGGTCCATGGAGGAGGCCTTGACGAATTGACAACCCGTGGCCCATCGGTAGTGCACGCCTTGAGTCATGGCGAGGTTCAGACATTCTCAGTTGATCCGTCATCGCTCGGACTTGCCAGTCCCTCTGCTGCCGACCTCGTCGGCGGGGACCAGAACCACAACGCCGAGGTTGTGCGTTCGGTAGTAGGTGGCGCTCAGGGAGCCCATCGCGACATAGTTCTGCTGAACGCTGCCGCCGCGATCGTGCTCGCCGACCGCGCTAGTGACTTGGCGGAAGGACTTGTCGTGGCCGCTGAGAGCATCGACTCAGGTGCAGCGGCCGGGGTGCTCGAACGACTCATACTCACCTCGAATCGAGAGGACAAGGGTGAGTGAGATCTCAACATCGGTGACGGCCCCAGGCTCCACGGCGAACCTCGGCCCGGGGTTTGATGTCCTCGGACTTGCCATCGACCTTCGCGCGGAGGTGGGAGTAGGCCCCATTCCCTCTGGTGCACGAGCGATCGATGAGAGTCACCCTGGGGCTATCGCCTATCGCCTCGCGGGCGGGCTGAGTGCTGATTTGTGGAGTCGCTCACGCCTCCCCATGGGACGAGGGCTCGGATATTCAGGAGCAGTTCGCGCCGCTGGAGCGATGCTCGCAATCGTTGAATCTGAGGGACCCGATTCTGCTTCCGATGCGAGGTCTCGGGATCAAGCTCGTCTCATTGCCTCAGATCTGGAAGGTCACCCCGATAACGCAGCGGCCTCGGTCCACGGCGGACTTGTTGTCGCGGCCCCAACGGGGGAGGTGACTCCGGTTCCCATCGGATTCGACCCAGCGGTTCTCGTCTGGATACCTGACACAACCACGTCGACTGATCAGTCACGCACACGACTCTCCGACAAGGTTGAACGAGTTGACACAGTGGCAAATCTGGCTGCCATGGCGAACTTGATCGTTGGGGTATTGACAGGGGATCGCGGTGCGCTGAAGGCCGGCTGCGAAGATCGAATTCATCAACCATCGCGTCTTGCTGGCGTGCCGCAATCAGCGAACGTTCTCGAACAACTTCTCGACCTCGGAGCGATGGCTGCTTGGTTGTCGGGGAGCGGCCCCACGGTGGCTGCATTCGTTGAACGGAGCGACATCGAACGAATCGGCGCGTCACTCAAGGATGGGGTGGTGCGAGTTCTCGAAATCGACAGCATCGGAGTTTCCGTCGACATCTCCATGTGACGTCGGCAGCCGTTCGAAGGCTGCCTCGGCAACCGGAAATAACCAGCTCCCGCTGCAACTCAGCATCGTGACGGAACCAGCGACCGTTGCAGCGCGTTGAATGAGCCGAGCGATCAGGAGCCGCTCGGCTTCTGGATCGACCGACTCACGTGCGGGTGAGTCGGTAGCAACGAGCTGATCGACGACGAGCAATCCGTCGTCGATGATGTGCACGGCACCAGCGATCCTCACCGTGCACCGTCCCGCGGCCCGCAATGCTTCGGATAATCGAACCCGGCGTGTTGCGTCGAGAATGGTGGTGAGCCGATCGCGCGTTGCCGCTGCCTCCTCGAACCGATGTTGAGCAGCGAGTGTGGCCATCTTCGAACCGAGGACCTCGACCAGATGGGCTGTCTCGCCATGCATGGCATCGATGACCGATCGAACGGCGGCATCGTGGGCCCCGCGATCGGCAAGCCCAGCGCAGGGACACGGAGCGACCCCGAGTTGAGCAGCCGAACATGGAGTCGCATCCGCAGCGACGACATGACGCGGCCCAATCCGATTGGTGCAGCGTCGGATGGGGTAGGCCGACTGCAGCGCTTCGATCGCCTGTTCTGCCTGATGTCGGCTCGAAAGGGGGCCAAGGTATGTGCCGTGGTCCCGGAGTTGGTGGACGATGCTGAGTCGAGGCCAGAGTTCGTTGGTGTCGAGTCGGACATAGACAGGCCGCTTTTTTCGACGACCGACGCGGTTGTGGCGAGGTGCCAGCGAGCTGATTAGGCGCCGCTCAATTACTTCGGCGGACAGCGGGTCGGGAGTCTCGAGATGATCGATCCGCGCCAAGTCGCGCAACATCGGCTGAACGCTTCTGCGATCGTCGCCACCGAAATAGCTACGCACCCTCTGGCGGAGATTTGTGGCCTTGCCGACGTACGACACGACGCCTGACCCGTCGACCATGAGGTAGACGCCCGGGCGCCTCGGCAGGTCGTCAGTGAGACGGAGCTTGGCAGCCTGAGGATGACCAGCGAGCGAGGCGACGCCGACGAGATCATCGATCCCCGTGACACCCCATCCCGCTGCGCGTTCGATGAGAATGTGCAGGAGGTCACAGGTCGCACGGGCATCATCGAGCGCTCGGTGACTCGGTCGATTCTCAATGCCGAATCGCTCTGCCAGGGTCCCGAGGCGAAAGTTTCGAACCTCGTCACGCAACAGGCGGCGAGCAAGTGCCAACGTGTCGACAACGACGGGTCGATATTCCTCGAAGTCCAGGCGTGCCAGAGCCGCGCGCAGGAACCCGAGATCGAACGAGGCATTGTGAGCAACGAAGACGGCATCTCCAATGAACGATCTCAGACTGGTGAGGACCTGCTCGATACGTGGTGCGGGGGCGAGAACCGCATCGGTCAGGCCGGTGATGACGGAGATTCGAGGCGGAACTGCGACGCCAGGATTAACCAGAGTCTGAAATGTCCCAAGCACCTCCCCGCCCCGAACCTTGACCGCCCCGATCTCACAGATGAGATCGTGTCGAGGGTTCGTGCCGGTGGTCTCGAAGTCGACGATGCAGAACGTCGTTTCGCTGAGGGGCGTCCCAAGATCATCGAGGCTCCGTTGCCGGTACACCACATGAGTGCACCACGAACAGATGTTCGTGTCAAGACGGACTTGCGGTTCGGGTGGATGTAGCCTCTCTGCAATGGCGGCATCTGGAGACATCAGCGATGCGCTCCTTCGTCCGGCCATCGAGTGGTCTCTCGAATTCATCCGTGTGGGGCGTCAGCGTGACCCCGCTCTTCGTTACCCGTCGAAGCTGAGGCAATACCTCGGGCAACGTCAACTCGGACCCGTTGATCTTCGGGTCATCCGACGGCAGATCGATCGGGACGAACCCTTTCGGAACCTGGCCGCAACGCACCTTGGCGAAGTCGACGATCCAATCATCCGCTTGTGGATTGAGCGTCCAGACGGCTGGGCCGCCGAACTCACAGCGATGGATGCTGAGCGGTCCAGGCGGCTGGAGGAAGCCGCCGTCGGGTCGGAGGCTGCTCGTGAATCACGTCGGCGTCAAGCAGCCGAATCGAGGGCCGACGCGGCCGAGTCGGCACGAGACGCGGCAGAACATCGACTTGACGATGTTGCTGCCCAGCTGCGTCAAGTTTCGGCAGATAGCGATGCGCTGCGCGCAGAGATTGCTCGCCTTCGGGCCGAACTCAGCGAGAGTCGAACTGACCTGCGCCATGAACGTGATCGTCATGCTGCTGCGATCCGCCGGCTTCATGACGCCCAAGAGGACAAGGCCGCCGCCACCCAAGGAGCCGACCGTGAGGCTGAGGCTCGTCATGCTGCACAGCGAGGTCGTGATGAGGCGATCGCCGAACGTGCCGAATTACGAGAGATCATCGATGAGGCTCGTCGGCTATCGGCCCGAATCGCTGAGCTGGCACCGGCCTCGGATCGTGCCACCAGAGAGCCTCTTTCGGTGCCGGGTAGGTTCAGCGGTGACCAAGTTGCACGGGCACGTCACCTGATTGGGTCAGGCGCAACGGTGATCGTCGATGGGTACAACGTTGCGAAGCGCTGGAAGCCGACTGCCGACCTTCGGACCCAGCGCGAGTTGCTTTTCGCCGCTGTCGAGGTGATGGTCGCGCGGCATAGTGCTGACCTCGTGGTGGTATTCGACGGCGATGATGTCGTCGGCTCACACACGTCGCGTCGATCGCCTGTCCGAGTGATCTGGTCACCGCGGGGAACTACGGCCGACGATGTGATCCGTGCCGAGGTGCAACGACTGCCGCTCACACGTCCAGTGGTGGTCGTCACCGATGACCGCGAGATCATCGGTGACGTTCGAACCGCCGGCGCCAACCACGTATCCAGTGCTGCGTTTATTGGAGTGCTCGAGACCTGAGATGCGTTCCACAACGCCACTTCCCACCATCGATGAGATTCGTGATGGCCTCACCGCCGCCGGTGCTGTTCGCGTTGGCGTGGCGCCAGCCGAGGTGCTCCTTCGGGCCCGCCAAGCGCTCCTCGATCGGCGAGACGCAGGGTTCGCCGACTCCATGCAATTCACTTGGCGCAATCCCGAACGATCCACCGACCCCTCACGGACCGTTCCCGAAGCTCGCTCGGTCATCGTTGCGGCTTACCCATGCGATGCCGAGGAGGAACCCCACCCCGGAGGGGCGGTAGCAAGGGTTGCCCGGTACGCAAGGACCGACTACTACGGGTCGTTGCGCGCATCCCTGCGGGAGGTGGCGCGTCAGCTCAAGGCAAGTGGCCACCGAGCTGTTGCGTTGCTTGATGACAATGCTTTGGTCGATCGAGAGGTTGCTCACCTCGCAGGCATTGGTTGGTTCGGCAAAAACGCCAACATCCTCGTGCCAGGGGTCGGGAGTCATGTGGTGCTCGGGTCGGTCATCACCACGGCCGAGTATCGACATGACGAACCAGTCGCCGATGGTTGCGGGACCTGTACGCGATGTCTCATCGAGTGTCCGACTGGGGCGATCGTCGCGCCAGGTGTGATCGATGCACGTCGCTGTCTTGCCTGGATTCTCCAACGACCCGGCTCAGTGCCACTCGAGTTCCGTGAAGCAATCGGTGACCGCATCTACGGCTGCGATGACTGCCAAGATTCATGCCCGCCGACGGTCCGACTCTCCCGTCGTCATCGGAGTGCCCGTGACCAGACGGGGCCCGGCCAATGGGTGGACGTCTGGGACCTTCTCGACTCGAGCGACGATGACATTCTGGAACGCTATGGGCGCTGGTATATCGCCGGGCGCGACCCACGTTGGCTCAGACGCAATGCCCTGATTGTGATTGGCAATACAGCGGACCCCTACGATCCAGAGGTGTTCCGGCGGCTGGCTCCATTCTTGACCTCGCCGGATGATGTCCTTGCCGAACATGCGGGCTGGGCACGTCGTCGACTCACCGAACGCGCCACAGTGGTGCCCTCATGACGATTCCCCACCTACTCGTCACGAACGACTTTCCTCCCAAGATCGGTGGCATTCAATCGGTGTTGTGGGAGTGGTGGCGGCGCCTGCCGCCCGAGTCGGTGACGGTGCTGACGAGTCCTCATCCGGGAGCAGCCGAATTCGATGCTGAACAGCACTATCGAATCATTCGAACCCGCGAACCTTGGTTGTTGCCTCACCCGCGGATGGTCAGAAAGGTGGAAGAACTTCTTGTAGAGACGGGGGCGGAGTTGGTCGTGCTGGACCCAGCGGTGCCCCTCGGGCTGATCGGTCCCCATCTCTCGGTGCCCTACGACGTTGTACTCCACGGTGCCGAGGTCACCATTCCTGGTCGGGTTCCCATTCTGCGGTCTGCCCTTTCAAGAGTGCTGCGAGGCGCACGTCAGGTGATCTCATGCGGCGAGTACGCAGCGATGGAGGCTGAACGAGCGGCACGAACACCACTGCCAACGGTGGTACTCCCACCAGGAGTCGACATCAATAGATTCACCCCGCCTCTAGACGATGCGGCGCGGCTCGCTGCTCGTGATCGACTCGGCATCGATCACGATGCGCAGCTCGTAATGGGCGTGTCGAGGCTCGTGCCACGCAAAGGATTTGATGTCGCCATTCAGGCGGTAGCTCGTCTGGCGCCAACCCACCCGAAGTTGCGCCTTCTGATTGCGGGCGCAGGGCGAGATGAGGCTCGACTGCGCCGACTCATCAACCGTGTCGGCGCACCTGCAGAGCTGTTGGGTCGTGTTTCCGACGACACGCTTCCTGACCTGTACGCCGCCGCCGATCTGAGCATCATGTTGTGCAGAGACCGTTGGGCGGGGCTTGAACAAGAGGGTTTCGGGATTGTCTTTCTCGAGGCCGCTTCTGCCGGCGTTCCCCAGTTGGCAGGAAGAAGCGGGGGCTCTGCTGAGGCCGTTGTTCACGGGATGACCGGTTCAGTCCTTGATCGGCCACGATCGGTTGAGGATGCTGCTGATGAGATTGCGCTCCTGCTCGCCGACCCCAACCGATTGCGGGCAATGGGGGAGGAGTCCCGCCGTCGAGCAGTAACAGCGTTCACCCACGATGCACTCGCCGCTCGCCTCGGTGAGGCCCTCAGCCAGCCAGTAGAGCGGTCGGTCAGATGAGCGAGCCCCAGACCGTCCCGGGTCGGCAGATCGTGCGCGTCCAGCTGATTGCAACCATGACCTTTGCGGTCACCGCCGTGTATGCAGCGGTGGTGTTCGACACTACGGCGCAATGGGTCGGAGCGATCACTGCGATGGCGCTCTTCGCGAGCGGTGTCGCAGCATTTCTGTGGGCCTTCTGGACGGCGATTCAGCGGAGCAGGACCGAGGAGATCTCCGTTACACAACTCTTTCTCCTTGCAGGGCCACCAACTCCGGCAGCGGTGCGGCGTCCAATGCTTCTAGCGCTCGTCACACAGACCGTTGTCGCCGTAGCGACCACCATGGCGCGACCGAACGGCCCAAACGGAAGCCCTGGTTCATCACTTGCAGTGGGTTTTCTAGTCCCCATGTTGGGTCTTGGTCTCAATGGACTCTGGGCCTCTGCCCATGGTCGATTCGAGGAGCGGCGACTCAAGGAGGAATGACCGTCACCATCCTCGGTGGTTCAATCGGGCAGAATAGGGAAATGCCAGACCGTGCATCAGACACGATCATCATCGAAGCGCCCATCGACCGTGTCTGGGCCATCGCCTCAGATATCGAGCGTTATCCAGAATGGGCTGTCGATGTGAAGCAGGTAGTGGTCGCATCCCGCGACGAATCCGATCGTCCAGTTGATGTCGAATTTCGGGCCTCGGCACTTGGCCGGAGCACGCACTACACCCTCCGATATGACTACAGCGAAGCGCCTCACCGCCTTTCATGGACGATGGTGAAGGGCGATATTCAGCGCACCATCGAGGGAGCGTATGTCATCACAGATGCGGGGGATAACCGCACAGAGGTCACCTATGACCTGGCGATCGACCTCGTGGTTCCTCTGCCTGGCTTCGTGAAGCGACGCGCTGAGCGGCGGATCCTCAACGCCATCCGGGAACTGAAGGTCGTCGCCGAGACGTGAGTCCAACGCCTGACTCGTCGGGGGTCGGGCGCCGGCTCGGAGTGGATGTCGGGGGCACCAAGTCCCTCGCTGTTCTCATTGACGACAACGGAAGCGTTCTCGACGAGGCCAGGGTGCCAACTCCGCGAGGAGTGGGGTCCGGACCAGCCGTCATCGAGGCCGTAGCCGAGTTGGCATCGGCCGTCATCAGGCGTAGCGGACCCGTCGATTCGGTGGGAGTCGGCATGCCCGGGCTCGTCACGCCCGATGGGGTGCTTCGTGCTGCCCCAAACCTCGATGAGGTAGCCGAGGTCGATGTTGCGGGTGAACTGTCAGCAGTCCTCGGGCGGATGGTGTCGGTTGACAACGATGCAACCTG
>JBDQKN010000017.1:0-14964 GCA_040263235.1 Ilumatobacteraceae bacterium | reverse complement strand
GGTCGTCTTCATCGGCGTGGGATTCAAACATCAGGGGATCGGCTATCTCAAGAGTTCGCTCTTCCCGCCCGGCGTGCCCGCCCCGCTCTACATTCTGGTGACGCCAATCGAGTTCATCTCGACGTTCCTGGTGCGGCCGTTCTCCCTCACGGTGCGACTTTTCGCCAACATGCTCGCTGGTCACATTCTTCTCGTGACCTTCGCACTCCTGACAGAGGAATTGGTCCAGGGCGGGAACATCGCCCTCGTCCCCGTTGGCATCCTGCCCTTCTTCATGCTGGTCTTCCTGACGGCATTCGAGGTGCTGGTTGCCTTCCTCCAGGCGTACATCTTCACGATTCTCGCCGCCGTGTACATCGGTGGTGCTGCCCATCCCGAGCACTGAGCTCGGGCCGATTTCAATCTCCCCTACACACCACCTAGGAGACAACCCCAACATGGAAGCATTCAGCATCCTCGCTCAAATCACCGACGAAGGTTCGAAGGCTGCAGCGGCTGCAGGCTCGGCCGGCTTCGCCTACGGCCTCGCCGCCATCGGTCCTGGCATCGGCATCGGCTACCTGGTCGGCAAGTCGGTCGAGGCGATGGCTCGCCAGCCCGAGGCCGCCGGCATGGTGCGTACCACGATGTTCTTGGGCATCGCCTTCACCGAGGCGCTTGCTCTGATCGGCTTCGTGGTCTTCATCCTCATCGGTCTCTGATCGACGGGCCGGGCCAGTCCCGGACCACGTGACACGTAACCGAGTACAGCAGATCAAGGAGTTGACGTGCTGAGAGCCGTCGTGACATACGGGTCGACCGGACCCGAGGTCTTCCTCTCCGAAGGAGGAGAGGAAGGACACTCGTCGTACACCTACGCAGATTGTTCGATTATCCCTGAGGGCAAGAGCCCAACGGGAGAGATCGAGAGTCTCGAGGAGTGCGATCCGGGGCCGAGTCCGATCATGCCCGAGACAAAAGAGTTGTATTGGGGAGCAGGGGCGTTCATCGTCTTTGCGCTTCTCATGCGGTTCTTCCTCTATCCGCGCCTTCGCTCGAGTATGGATGCTCGATACGAGTCCATCCGCTCAGCGCACGCCGAAGCCGACCAAGCCCGGGCCGATGCCCGGAGCGAGGTTGCTGCGTATGACGCAGCGCTTGCCGAGGTAAAGGCAGAGGCCGCCGCTCGAATCGAGGCCGCACGAGCGACCCTCGAGGCGGAGCGAGGTTCGCAGTTGGCTGAGGCCAACGCCCGGATCGCTGGTCGTCGCGAGGCCGCAGCCGCACAGGCCGCAGCCGCACACGATGCAGCACGAGGCGACATCGGGACTGCGATCGCAACAGTGGCAAGCCGCACCGTTGAACTGGCAACCGGGGTTTCTCCTGATCCGGTGGCTGTTTCACGAGTGGTCGACGAGGTCATGAGTACGGGGGTGGCATCGTGAGTCAGATCGCAGCACTCGTAGCGGCGGGCGACATCGACCCAGCGCAGAGCATCAACTGGTTGTTCCCGGCAACCTCCGAATTGATTTACGGCGGACTTGCCTCGATCATCATCTTCTCGCTGATCTACAAATTCGCTGGCCCGGCTGCCAAGAAAGCGATGGCAGACCGCACGGCAAAGATCCAAGCCGACCTCGACGGCGCTGATGAGGCGCTCGGTTCTGCCAAGGCTGAGGCCGCCGAAATCAGGCGGGCAGCGGGAGATATCGCGAGCGAACGTGCTCGTCTGATCGCCGAAGCTGATACACAGGCGGCAGCCCTCCTGTCGGACGGGCGAGAGCGCCTGGCGGTGGAGATCGCCGATCTCGAGGCTCGCGCCGAGGCTGAATTGGCCGGAGTGTCGGGCCGCCTCGGAGACGAGCTTCGTGTCGAGGTCGGTCGGCTATCCGCTGAAGCGGTGGAGCGACTTCTCGACGGGATCGTCGACTCGAATACGCAGCAGTCTCTTATTGAGGACTACATCCAGAAGGTAGGTGCGGGATCATGAGCGATGCACGTATCGAGGGCTATGCCCGGGCACTATTCGAGATCGCCCGTGCCGAAGGTTCGCTCGACGAGGTCGAGGACGAACTGTTCCGGTTCGCTCGGTCATACGAGTCGAGTGATGCCCTGCGCAATGCGCTGACCGACGAGATGGTTCCGTCCGATCGTCGTCAGGCTGTGGTCGAAAGCCTGCTTGGTGGGAAGGCAACCGCCACCACCATGCAGTTGATCTCCATGGTTGTCGGTTCAGGTCGCGGTCGAGATCTCCCCGAGATCATCGATCGTCTCGTTGCCCGTGCATCGGCATCCAAGGATCTCGCGCTCGCTGAAGTTCGGTCAGCGGTCGCTCTGACAGACGATCAGCAGCAGCGCCTCGCTGCAGCACTTGCAAACGCCACCGGCCACAAGGTCAACCTCAAGGTCGTTATCGATCCAACCATCATCGGAGGGATTGTCGCCACTGTCGGCGACACCGTCATCGACGGGAGCGTCCGCACCCGTGTCGAACAGTTGAAGAGCCGTCTCTAGGAGCACACGCAATGGCTGAACTCACCATCTCTGCCGCCGATATCGCTGCGGCAATCACCAAGAATCTCGACGGTTACGAGCCGTCGGTTGAGGCGCGAACCGTTGGTCGCGTCACCGAGGTCGGTGACGGCATCGCCCGTGTGGCCGGCCTTCCTGACGCAGCCGTGAACGAATTGCTCGAATTCGCGGGCGGCGTTGTCGGTCTTGCCCTCAACCTCGATGAGGATTCGATCGGTGCCGTCGTTCTCGGCGAGACCGATCACATCGAGGAGGGTCAGCCGGTCAAGGCCACCGGACGGATTCTCTCCGTGCCGGTCGGTGATGGCGTGATCGGCCGAGTGGTGAACGCTCTTGGTGAGCCGGTCGACGGACGCGGCGAACTCGTTGGCACCCAGCTGCGCCGCATGGAGATCCAGGCACCCGGAATCATGGGACGCAAGCCCGTGCACGAGCCGCTCCAAACCGGAATCAAGGCGATCGACGCGATGACGCCGATCGGCCGTGGTCAGCGAGAATTGATCATCGGCGACCGCAAGACCGGCAAGACCACGGTTGCGATCGACACCATCCTGAACCAGAAGGGTCAGGGTGTGAAGTGCATCTACGTAGCCATCGGCCAGAAGGGCTCGACTGTCGCCCAGACGGTAGAGACCCTGCGTGAGGCCGGAGCGCTCGAGTACACCGTGGTGGTCACGGCTCCCGCTGCTGACGCTGCTCCGTTCAAGTACCTCGCTCCCTACTCGGGGTGCGCGATGGGTCAGCATTGGATGGAGAATGGCGAGCATGCGCTGGTCGTCTATGACGACCTGTCAAAGCAGGCTGAGGCGTATCGACAGATGTCGCTCCTGCTGCGTCGTCCTCCGGGCCGCGAGGCGTATCCCGGAGACGTGTTCTATCTCCACAGCCGGCTGCTCGAGCGAGCCGCAAAGCTCTCCGACGAGAACGGCGCAGGCTCGCTGACCGCTCTCCCGATCATCGAGACCAAGGCCGGCGACGTGTCGGCGTTCATCCCGACGAACGTGATTTCGATCACCGATGGCCAGGTTTACCTCCAGGACAACCTGTTCAAGTCCGGTGTTCGTCCCGCCGTTGACGTGGGTATCTCGGTCTCCCGAGTGGGTGGTGCCGCCCAAATCAAATCGATGAAGGGCGTCGCAGGAACGCTGAAGCTCGACCTGGCTCAGTTCCGTGAGCTCGAGGCGTTCGCCACGTTCGGTTCCGAGCTCGACGCGGTGTCGAAGGCTCAGCTCGAGCGTGGATACCGCTTGGTGGAACTTCTCAAGCAGCCGCTCAACTCCCCGATGTCGGTGGAAGAGCAGGTCGTGTCGATCTTTGCCGGCACGAAGGGATACCTCGACGACATCGAGGTCAGCGATGTTCGTCGATTCGAGGCGGGTCTGCTGGAATTCATGCGGAGCCGTCATGCCGGCCTCCTCCAAGAAGTCCGCACAGCGGGCATACCAGATGCTCTGGCCGACGCAGTCAAGTCCTTCAAGGACAGCTTTGTCGCTGAAGTTGCTGCCTCAAAGGGTGTCGATCCGTCAACCGTGACCGCCGACGAAGTTGGCGAGGCCACCTCCGACAAGACCCTCGCCACGGAGTGATCTGAGATGGCAGGCGGACAAGAGCGGATCCTCAGAAGTCGCATCAAATCGATGCAGGCCACCAAGAAGATCACGCGCGCTATGGAATTGATTGCCGGATCCCGGATTGTCAAGGCCCAGCAACGCGTCCAGGCTGCCGTTCCCTACTCGGAGCAGATCACCGAAGTGGTTCGCGACCTCGCTGCCGTCGGGGCTTCCACCGATTCCCCTCTCCTTTCTGGCCGCGACGAGGTTCGAACCACCTGTTATGTGGTGATCACCGCCGACCGTGGTCTGTGCGGTGGTTACAACGCAGGTGTGCAGCGTGCGGCTGAAGGTGAGATCAAGGCCGACGTCCTCGCCGGTCGGGATTACACCATCGTCTCAGTCGGGAAGAAGGCCGAGGGTTACTTCAAGTTCCGCGATTACACCATCGACCGTTCCTTCGGTGGGTTCAGTGACAACCCGACATACGCAGACGCGCGGGCGATTGGTCAACATGTTGTCTCGCTCTACGAATCGGGCGCAGTTGATCGTGTTGAGTTGGTCTACACCCGGTTCATAACTGCCGGTAGCCAAGAGGTGGTCCTTCGCCCACTCGTGCCGCTCTCGGCTGAGACAGTGGAAGGCGGAGACGGAAAAGACGGGTCGGGTGGCGATTACGAATTCGAACCCGATCCGACGACGATCCTCGACACCTTGCTCCCTCGCTATGTCGAGGCCCGGGTCTACGCCGCCCTCCTCAACGCAGCGGCCTCTGAGCACGCATTCCGTCAGCGGGCCATGAAGTCCGCTACCGACAACGCTGAGGAACTCATCAAGAACCTCAGCATCATCATGAACCGCGCCCGACAGGACGCGATTACCACTGAGATCATGGAGATCGTCAGTGGTGCCGAAGCCCTCGGTTCGGGGAAGACCCCGGACGTCCGATACGTCGACCTCCTCGGAGCGTCGTCCGTTCCAGCATCCCAGCACGGAGACAACTGACATGACAATGACAGAGACCGAACTCGCCGCCGGACGCGTCGTCGCGATTGCCGGACCGGTGATCGACGTCGAGTTCCCACGCGGCTCACTGCCGGAACTCAACACGGCAGTTGAATTCGACATCATGGTCGACGGGCAGCCGCAGCCGGTTCTCGCCGAGGTTGCTCAGCAGCTCGGGCACGGCCGTGTGCGAGCCGTCTGCCTGAAGCCGACCGACGGCCTCACCCGGGGAACCCCGGTTCGCAACACCGGGCGCGGCATCACCGTGCCCGTTGGCGACAAGGTGCTCGGCCACGTGTGGAACGTGTGGGGCGAGGCCCTTGACGAGGATCCGGAGGGCTTCGATCAGATGGAGCGCTGGGAGATCCACCGACCAGCACCATCCTTTGATTCGCTCGAACCGCAGGCCCGTATGTTCGAGACCGGCATCAAGGTCATCGACCTGCTCACCCCCTACGTGGCTGGTGGAAAGATTGGCCTCTTCGGCGGCGCCGGAGTGGGCAAGACAGTGCTCATCACCGAGATGATCAACCGTGTTGCATCTCAGCACGGTGGCGTGTCGGTGTTCGCCGGAGTCGGCGAGCGCACCCGTGAGGGCACCGACCTTCGTCTCGAGATGATGGAGTCCGGGGTATTCGAGAAGGCCGCATTGGTCTTCGGTCAGATGGATGAGCCGCCGGGCGTCCGACTTCGGGTGGCCCTTTCGGCTCTCACCATGGCCGAATACTTCCGTGACGTCCAGAACCAGGACGTGCTGCTCTTCGTCGACAACATCTTCCGGTTCGTTCAGGCTGGTTCAGAGGTGTCGACGCTGCTTGGCCGCATGCCCTCAGCGGTGGGCTACCAGCCGACCCTTGCCGACGAGATGGGTCAGCTCCAGGAGCGCATCACCTCGACGCGGGGCCGGTCGATCACATCGCTGCAGGCCGTGTACGTGCCTGCCGACGACTACACCGACCCGGCACCATTCACCACGTTCACCCACCTCGATGCAACGACGGAGCTTTCCCGTCAGGTGGCTGCACTCGGTATCTACCCCGCCGTGGACCCGCTGGCCTCGACCTCAACGATCTTGAGCCCTGAAGTGGTAGGGGACCATCACTACACCGTCGCCCGACGTGTTCAGGAGACCCTCCAGCGCTACAAGGAACTTCAGGACATCATCGCGATTCTGGGTCTTGACGAGCTCTCAGAAGAGGACCGGCTCACCGTGAACCGTGCCCGTAAGGTTCAGCGTTTCCTGTCCCAGCCGTTCTAAGTCGCCGAGGTCTTCACCGGACTTCTGGGTGAGTACGTTCCGGTGGCTGAGACGGTTGAGTCCTTTGAGGCTCTGATCAATGGCGACCTCGACGACCTGCCCGAGCAGGCCTTCCTCAACGTGGGCAATGTCGATCAGGTGCACGCCAAGGCGAAGGCGCTCAAGGAGAACGCCTGACCCATGGCCGAGACCATGACCGTTGAGGTCGTCTCGCCAGAGGCAGTCCTGTACTCAGGTGAGGCGACGATGGTGATCACCCGCACGCTCGGCGGCGGGGAGATCGCCTTCCAGCCGGGGCACGCCGCATTTTTGGCTGCCCTCACCGAGAACCACACCCGGGTCTTTCTGGCCGATGGGAGTGTTGAGGACATCGCTGTTCACGGTGGGTTCGTCGAAGTCAGCAACAACACCGTGTCGCTGCTTTCTGACGCGGCAGAGGTTGGCTCCATGATCGATATCGAGCGCGCCCAAGCCGCTAAGGATCGAGCTGAGGAGCGACTCCGGCACGAGCACGATGCAGAGGCAGTCTCTGCATTGGGCCGAGCCAATGCCCGGCTGAGCGCAGCCGGAACAATCTCCGCCTGACCGAGCCCCGGTCAGGTGTAGTCGATCGCCGAGAATTCTTGCAGTTTGCGAACTCGGTGTCGGGCGTCAACGAACCGAACGGTGCCAGACCGTGAACGCATCACGAGACTTTGGGTACGAGCGCCGTTCGCATCGAACCGGACACCTCGAAGGAGTTGACCGTCGGTGAGCCCCGTGGCGGCGAAGAAGCAGTTATCGCCCTGAACGAGGTCATCCTGGTTGAGCACCTGGTCGAGATCCAACCCTGCTGCGCTCACCGCTGCTCGTTCGTCCTCCGACTGGGGGAGAAGGCGGGCCTGCATCTCGCCCCCCATGCTCTTGAGGGCTGCTGCTGCGATGACCCCTTCGGGGGTGCCGCCGATGCCAAATAGGACGTCAACGCCAGCATCGGGCCACGCTGATGCGATTGCGCCGTAGACGTCACCATCACGGATGAGTCTGATTCGAGCCCCTGTGGCTCGGACCTCGTCGATGAGCGCAGCGTGTCGGGGTCGATCGAGGATCACTGCGGTCAGGTCTCGAACGCTCGCCTTTTTGGCCTTCGCAATCCATTTCAGATTCTGCGTAGCGCTTGCGGTGATGTCGATCGAGCCGACCGCCTTCGGACCGACCGCGATCTTCTCCATGTAGAACGAGGGACCCGGATCGAACATCGCGCCGCGCTCCGCCACGGCGATCACCGAGAGCGCGTTGTTCAGCCCGTAGGCGGTGAGGGTGGTGCCATCGATTGGGTCGACCGCCACATCGACCTGCGGGTCGCTCCCATCGCCTACCTGCTCTCCGTTGTAGAGCATCGGGGCGTCGTCTTTCTCGCCTTCGCCGATCACCACAACACCGTTCATCTGTACGGTCGAGAGGCTCAGCCTCATGGCATCGACGGCGGCAGCGTCGGCACCTTCTTTGTTGCCCCGCCCGACCCATCGGGCAGATGCGAGTGCAGCCGATTCGGTGACCCTGACCAACTCGAGTGCGAGGTTGCGGTCGGGTCGCTGTGCACTGGGTGAGGGCATGTGACCACCGTAGTACTGCCGACTACGGTCGAGAACATGCGCGAGGTACCGACCGTTGAGATGTGCCTGGCTGGTCGAGACATCACCGAACCTCGCCTGTCCCCAGATGGGCTCACCGTCGCCATGGTCGTCCGTGATTCGGGGGCGCCACCTCGGGTCGTGCTGGTGCCAGCCGACGGAGGCCCCGAACGTGTGCTGGCAACTGCAGCCCCTCCAACAACTGGTCGTGGTCGTAACGGCGGGGCCCTGTGCTGGCTTCCCGATAGCTCAGCAGTGGTTCATGCCGTCGCTGGCGGCGGGCTGTGGCTGCAGCCCGTGCCGTCGGGCGTTGCCAGACGATTGGCGCAATTCGACGGTGCCGTCGAGGGTCCATCGGTTTCACCGGATGGAGCAACGGTCGTCGTCAGCGTTGATCGCGGTTCTATCTGGACGGTGTCCACCGCCGGCGAGGGGCGGCCCCGTCGTCTTGATGACGGTCGTCATGACTTCTGCCTCGATCCAACCCATCTCACCGTGGGTGCAACATCGAGCGTCGTGTGGCAGGCATGGTCGGCACCCCAGATGGCATGGGACGAGTCAGTGATCGTTGCTTGTGGCGCCGAGGGCGACATCTCCACGATGGTGGCTGGGTCGGGCCAGGTGCAGCAGCCACGTGTCCTTGTCGATGGATCGTTGGCTGTCCTCCGAGATGACAACGGGTGGCTAAATCTCTGGGTTGACGGAATTCCCGTCGCAGAGGAGCACTACGAGCATGGCGGTCCGACGTGGGGGCCTGCTCAGCGCAGTTTCGTCGGCTCGCCGTGCGGCGAACTGATCGCGTTTACGCGGAATGTCCGGGGTTTCGGGCAACTGTGCGTGCTGAACCGCTCTGACGGCAGCGTCATCGAAGTTGCCCGCGGAATTCATGGTCAACTCCACTGGGCAGGTAACCGGCTAACAGCCTTGCGTAGCGGGGCCCGAACCCCGACCCAAGTCGTCGTCTACGACACTGAGGGCCCACCGAAGGACTGGTCGAGGAAGGTGCTAGCGGTTGGTCCGGTTTCGGGGTGGGAGGAACTTGACCTTCCCGAACCAGACGCCCATGTCGCAGTCGGTAGGGACGGCACGGAGGTTCCGTTTCGCCGTTATGCGGCCGGACAAGGTCGAGCAATCGTTCATATTCACGGCGGCCCGACCGATCAATGGGATGTCGACTTCATGCCACGAATCGCCTACTGGTGTCTTCGGGGATGGGACGTCATCGTTCCCGATCATCGTGGAAGCACCGGCCATGGGCGTGAGTACACCCAGGCGCTGCGCGGGGGGTGGGGTCGAGATGATGTCATCGATATCCGTGCCGTCATTGAGCATGTTCATCAGGCTGGGTGGACAAGCCCTTCGCAGACCCTCGCCATGGGATCGTCCTCTGGAGGGATGGCGGTGCTTGGCCTTGCAGCGAACGGAGCAGGCTGCATCGCTGGCGGGATCGCGCTGTACCCGGTTTCAGACCCGGCTGCCCTTGCGACTGCGGGACATCGTTATGAAGCTCATTACTCGCTCGGGCTGATCGGACCGGAGGGAGACCCGGCATACGCCGAGCGCTCCGCGTTGACTCGTGCTGAGCAGATCGATGTCCCGCTCCTGATCTTGCACGGCACTGATGATCCAGTTGTTCCGGTCTCGCAGAGTAGAGACCTTGCGGCTGCGATGGTTCATTCGGGTCGGTCCGTCCGGTTTGAGGAGTTCCCGGGCGAGGGTCATGGCTTCTCACGTCCAGAGAATCGTCGCGCCGAATATCGGCTAGTCGGCGAATTCCTTGAGGAGGTTCGCAGGGGCATCACAGTCGCCGGCAGTAGTCTCAGCCCGTGAGCGACGACTTCCGCCCTGATGACCCAGACACTGTCACCGTTCATTACGACCTCCGCTCGTGGGATGTCGATCAGCGAGCGGCACTCGCTGAGTCACTTGCCAACGACTCGATCCCGCATCAATGGAATAGCGATGAGTTACTCGTTCCCGAGGAGGCAGAGGAGGCGGCCGACGCCGTCTTCGAACGGCTTGAGGCCGAGCTCGGCCCGTTCGCAGTGCTGTTAGAGGTCGATGAGCCGGCGACTGAGTTTCAGCTTGAGGACTGGTCCCCTTCAGAGCTGCAGACGCTGAAAGAGGCCCTGTCGGAAGCCGAGATTCCCCACCGCTGGGAGGGTGACGCCCTGTTTGTTGCCAGTGATGCCGAGGGTGAGGTTGATGACTTGCTCGACGCCATCGAGGCGGGTGATGTGGCCTCAACCGATGCGTTGGCTCCCGATGGCGTCCTTGCAGATCTCTTCTCGATCGGAGATCGTCTCGAGCGCCAAGTCGATGATGCAGAGCCCCGGATGCGTCTGTTTGATCTCGCTGGGAATCTGGCCCCAGATGCACCCCCGTACGGTGTGACGATCAGAACCTGGGAGAGCATCGTCGGGTCGGTTCGAGAGCTAGAGGCGGCGTTCCGAGCAGAGCCGTTTGAGCCCGAAGCGATCTCGTCGGCTGCCCAGGGGCTGCGAGACCGCGTCCGCCCCTGGGTCTAGATCGAGCACAGAGCGACGGGGCCCCAGCCCATCAGTACGATCCGACCTATGTTGCTGGCCGAACTTGAGGTGCACCATTCGCGCCCGGCGCAACCAACTCGGCGTTTAGCCCTCGGCCATCTCGTCCTTCCAGTTGACCCTGCGCCAGGTCTCGGTGGGGTTCTGCTCGGAGCAGTCGTTGCTCAGCACTCTCGTCAGCTTGAGCCTGATGACCTCACCGATATCTCACGATTGATCGACCAGGTCGAACACGGGCGCAGGGTGGTTCAACCTCGACTTCGGCACCGGTATCAGGTGGATCGACACGGATTGGCACTCAGTCGGCATCGGCTTTGGAGCGAAGACGAGGAGATTCGTTTCGACTTTGACTGCGCCGGGACCGATCTGGCCCAGGTGTTGGCGGCGGTCTATGCGCTTGAGCGTTTGGACCTCGATCATCGGCGAGTGATTGCTCCGGTGTTGAGGCAGGCATTGAAGTGGCGCGGCCCCGTCGGGCCGGCGCTGGTGGCCCATCTCGCTGGCGCACACAGCGCAGAGATATCGGCCCTGGCCGATCCGCGCGGCTGGGCGCTTGGAATTCTTGGCTTTCCGGTCGACTCTGCGACACCTCCGAAGCGAGAGGTGACCCGGAGGTACCGTGAGCGAATGAGGGCGGTCCATCCAGATCATGGGGGTGATGGCGGCGCTGCAAGCGCAGCCATCCGGGAACTTGCTGAGGCGAGACGCATCCTCGGCGACGCGCTTATCTCGAACTGATCTCCTCCAGATCACGATGAGCAGTCTCTGGCAGCCCGGCCAGAACGAGAGCCACAGCAACGATCTGACCTGTGGCCAACAGGGCCATCACCGATCCATGTGACCATCCGCCGTCGAGTAACGAACCGGTCGCAAGCAGCCCGATCACCCCTCCGAGCAGGGCGGCCACGGTGAGCAGACCTGCGGCACGGCCACGGTTCCCCGTCGGGAACAGCTCTGATCGATAGACGGCCAATGCTGGGTACGCGATCCCTCCCGCGAGGCCCCCAGCGAATGCGGTGATCCACATCGAAACTCCTCCAATGGAGAACGAGATGGTGATCAGAGTGGCGGCGATTGGAAGCGCTACGGCAATCACGCGTCGTCGCCCACGTCGGTCTGCCAACTGCCCGCCGGCCACGAGGCCGAGCGCGGCGGGTGTTGCGGTGATCAGGGTGAACGCAGCAATTCCGCTTCCGGATAGTCCGCGGATCTCATCGAGATAACGGTTCTGGAAGAAACTGGCCGGTGCGACAAAGAGATTGACCCCAATTGCAATGCCAGCAAGGAGTGCAAACCGCCGTCGATTGAGTGGAATGTGTTCGCTATGTGGCGCGATGAATCGGCGGGTTTCGGGTAGCAGACGAGTGACTGAGATAGCCACAGACAACCAGATCAATGTGATGAGGTAGATGAGCCGCCAACTGGACTGACCAAGATCGGTCAGTGGCAGTGCCGCTACGGCGATACCGGCTCCGAGGCCGCTCGCCATTGCCAGGATGCTGATCGCATAAGCCCGGGTGTTCCGCCCCATCTCCTCAGCGGCGATCACCGCAATGAGAAAGTCGAGAGCGAGTCCGAGCGGTCGTCCGATGGCCTGTGTGGCCACTAGGGCCGGGAAGGTCGGCGCCAGAGCGCCAAGGGCGGTCACAATTGGCGCGGTCCATGCGGCCATGACCACCACGCGGCGGCGCCCGATGCGGTCCGACAGCACGGCGAGTGGAATCGTGATAAGGATCCCGACCCTCACCACCGATCCCGCAATCCCGATAGCGGTGTCACCAACCCCGAAGTCGTCAGCAGCAAAGGTGACGGTCTGGGTGAACAGGGTGTTGATGAAGGCCGACGACATCGAGGCTGCGGCAAGAAGGCCGAGCACGGCCACCGCGCGCGGTTCGAGCCGATCGCGAGGTGCCCACCAGGGCATTCCCGGCGTCGCCACCCGGTGCCCCGGGGGATGACCGCGACGCGCCACGAACAGTCGGACAGGAAGGATGAATAGCCAAGCAAACCACGGGATTCTGAGCCGGTATTCGGTGCGCTCGATCCACCCGGTAGGCGTCCGATCGACTGTTCGGTGCCAGGTGGTAAACGGACCCTCCAGCTGCACGAAGGCCGCATCATGACCGTCGTTGGACGCTACGGGGGCCTCGAGAATCAGATCATCTCGTGGTCGGAGGAGGTCGGGGCCCGGGTCGGGATCAAGGGGCCACGTACGCACCACCGCTCGGGTGCTCGCGCTCACCGGCACCCTCGGAGCATACTGGGCCACATGTCGAGCGAGCCGAGCCACATCGTCGCGTCTGGCGATGTGGCGCGGATCGAGGTTCGATCGGGTTCAACCCTGGCGGGACGGATCTGGGTTCCCGGGGCAAAGAACTCAGTGCTGAAGTTGATGGCGGCATCCCTTCTGGCCGACGGAGAGTGCGAGATCCAGAACGTGCCAGCGATTCTCGATGTGAGAATCATGTCGGACTTGCTGCGCTCCCTCGGCCTAGTCATCGACGACACGAGTGCGGGACGCCTTGCCATCGCGGGTGGTCCGGTCGATTCGGTGGAACCCCCAACAGAACTTGTCGGACGGATCAGGGCGTCGATCAACCTGCTCGGCCCTCTGCTGTCGCGTTATGGACGAGTCCGACTGACCCTCCCCGGTGGCGATGACTTCGGGACACGACCGATTGATATGCACATCGCCGGGCTCGAGTCGATGGGCGCTCGTTTTGATTTTGGCGAGCATCACCTTGAGGCGGTGACCTCCGGACTTCATGGGGCAGATATCACCTTTGATTTCCCGAGTGTGGGTGCGACGGAGAACATCGTGACGGCGGCCGTATTGGCCTCGGGGACAACCGTGCTCAATGGCGCCGCCCGAGAACCAGAGGTTGTCGATCTCTGTCGTTTCCTCGTTGGCATGGGTGCTGAGATCGAGGGAGTTGGTAGCCCAACGCTCACCATTCATGGATCATCGGGCCGCGTCCTTGGTCCTGTTAGTCACAGTGTCGTCCCTGATCGGATTCAAGCGGCGACGTACATTGCCTCAGTGGCGGTCTGCGGTGGCCGCCTGGAGATCGTCGATGCTCGGTCTGGCGATATGGAGATGTTCTTGCGACGATGCTCCGAGATGGGTCTTGGGATTGAACAGCTCGACGCTGACGGGCTGGAGGGCATTGTGGTGACGAGCGACGTGCGGCTTCGGGCTGTCGATGTGCAGACCCTTCCGTATCCAGGGATCGCTACCGACTACAAGCCGCTTGTCATCACCATGCTGTCGGTGGCAGATGGATCGGCAGTCGTGACCGAGAACCTGTATCCCGGTCGATTCCGATATGTCGATGAGTTGAATCGCATGGGGGCAAACATCCGAACAGACGGACACCACGCCCTGATCAGGGGTGTGGGCGAACTGACAGCGGCTTCGGTGCAGGCCCACGACATCCGTGCTGGTGCCGCGATGGTCGTCGCTGGGCTCGCAGCCCGTGGGACCACGACCATCGTGGGCGTCGATCACATCGATCGCGGTTATGACGACCTCGTTGGTCGCCTCAACGCAGTTGGCGCCCAGATCATCCGCCTTGGGTGAGCTCTCAGTCGCCGTTCGGAGCGTCAGCATCTGCGTCAGCTCGACGAGCGGCCTCCTCCACGCGGCGCTTCACCAGCGCAAGGAGCGCGATGACGATCACGATGGGTACGGCGACAAGCAGAAGCTCGTCCCATCCTCCTTGATGGGCGAGTAACGCCACTTGGAGAGTTGACCAATCCACACGGACGATCGTAGGGGTGATCAGCAGAATCTTCCCGCTACGACGAACAGGTGGTTGAATGGGGGAGTCATGTTGGAACAGATCAATGCCACCATTGAGGTGATCAGACCCGCCTTGCAGGCTGACGGCGGCGATATCGAACTCGTCGGCGTGGACACCGAGACCGGGGTTGTCTCCGTTCGCCTTGTTGGGGCGTGTGGAACGTGCCCAGTCTCGACCCAGACCCTGAAGGGCGGAATCGAACGAATCATGCGCGACCGCGTCGACGGGGTGACCGAGGTGATTGACGTCGGTGCTGCGGAGAACGTCATCTGATGGCGCGACCGCCAGCAGATCCCCAGACGCTCTTCTCTGCGGCTCGAGAGGGTGACCGAGCAGCAACTGCCCGCCTCCTTTCGCTCATCGAGCGTGGTGGTGAGCCCGGCCGAGCCGTTGGCAGGCTTGCCTTCCCGTTGAGCGGTGACGGTTACACCGTTGGATTGACCGGCGCCCCCGGCGCCGGCAAAAGCACCCTGACGAGCGCGCTGATCGGACACCTTCGCTCTCTGGAGCTCGAGGTCGCGGTGCTCGCCATCGACCCGTCATCACCATTCACCGGTGGAGCGATCCTGGGGGATCGGGTTCGAATGCAGGACCACGCGACCGATCCCGGGGTATTCATCAGGTCAATGGCCACCCGAGGTCACCTCGGCGGCCTCTCTCTGGCCACCCCGGAAGCCG
>JBDQKN010000016.1:0-15592 GCA_040263235.1 Ilumatobacteraceae bacterium | reverse complement strand
GGTCAGGTCGCCCCTCCGCGTGTCGTTGCCCTCACCGGTGTGGGGCCCCCGGCCGCCCCGGGCCCACCAGAGCCGTTCGTCCCTAGTTTGATCAGGCGTCGACAGCCTCGGGGGCTCCCGGACCATCGTGGTGGCCTCGGCCACCACGACCGTCACGACCCCCAGGGCCTCGCCGGCCATCCATCTCGCCGGGTGCCGGCGGTACCGAGTTCACGCGCTCGGTGATCGACGACTCGAGATCGGCTGCCTTGGCATCAGCCTCATCCTGGCTCAGTGATCCATCAGCGACGTGCTCAGCCAGATGCACCTCGGCCTCAGCAACCATGGCATCGACCACAGTCTGGACCTCAACACCGTTGGCCGTTGCCACATCGGCGAGTGAACGCCCTGCAGCGAACTCAGTGCGCAGTGTTTCCAAGTCGATCCCGAGCACGCTGAGCACCTCATCAGAGATTCCCTTACCGCCCGGTCCACGTCCCTCGTGCCCTGATTCGCCCCGTTGGCCGCCCAATTCGGGAACCTCGGTAATGCGCTCAGCGATCATCGATTCGGCGTCAGCTGCTTTGGCATCCGCCTCCTCTTGTGTGAGCGAACCGTTGGCGACGTGCTCATCGAGGTGCGATTCGAGATTGGCGACGAGGCCATCGACCACCGTCTGCGTGTCAATCCCCTGGGCGTCAGCGATCTCGGCCACAGACCGTCCTGCCTCGAACTCGGCACGGAGCGCATCGCTGTCAAGTCCAAGCAACTCGGCCAGAACCTCGGGGGCCGGGCCATGGCCTCCGCCGCGGGGGCCATGTGGTCCTCTGGCCTCAGCATTCACGACGGTGTCATTCGTCGTGTCATCAGCCTGCTGCACCGCAATCGGGGCGGCACTCGTCAGAGCAGGGATGCCGAATGCGAAGCCGGCGGCACCACCGGCGATAAGTCCAGCGATCAGTGCTGCGGTGGGCTTGCGATTGGTCATGTCTGGTCCTTCCTCTCGATCGATTCGGCGGGATGCCGCTTTCGATATGTCAAGAATCCCGCTTGCTGTTGAGAAGTGAACATGACGAGGGTAAGTGGCGGGTGAGAACCGCTACGGCGCAGGCCAGTCAGCAACGAGGGGAAGATCAAGGCCGATCACCGCGCCTCCGCCCTCACGGTCGGTCACGAAGACCGACCCTCCGTGGGCTCGTGCCGTCTCAGCCACTATGGCCAGCCCGAGACCCGACCCGGGAAGGGAGCGAGCCGCATCTGACCGATGGAAGCGCTCGAAAACGAGCGATCGGTCCGCAGGGTCAACTCCCGGCCCTCTGTCTGCGACAGCGATTCGACCAGCGAGTACCGACACCTGGATCGCGGATGAGCCCGCATCAAATTTGACGGCATTGTCGATCAGATTTGTCACCGCTCGCTGGAGGGACGCTCGACGCACAAGCACCGATGAATTGTCGGCCTTCACCTCGATGTCGCGGCCCGTTCGACGGCTGATTCTCTCTGCCACCTCACCGAGCACCTCAGAGACCAGTACCGGCTCGGGGTCAACGTCATCGCTTTCGCCGCTGGCAACCTGAACCACCTCGTTGATCAGCGTGGTCAGCTCCTCTGCCTCGGCGCGAACTGAATCAAGGATCTCAGTACGTTGCTGGGTATCGAGGTCGGGATACCGCGCCAATGCATCGAGGTTTGTGCGGATACTCGTGAGTGGTGTTCGAAGTTCATGCCCAGCGTCTTGGACAAGCCGTCGCTGATCGGCCTGGGAGGCTGCCAGAGCAGCGAGCATTCGCCGGAACGCCTCTGTCAGACGGCCAACCTCGTCACGGCCCGATGTCATGTCGGGGAGCTCAACATCGAGGTCACCGGTCGTCTCCACCTGCTCAGCGGCGCCGGTGAGGCGCCGCAGCGATCTCGTGATCCGTCCGGCCGTCAACGCACCGAGAAATGCCGCTGCGAGGGTGACGAAAGCAACCAGAGCCATGGTTCTGGTGCGAAGGCTTGAGAGGACATCATCAGTCTCATGGAGCGAGCGGCCGACCTGGACGATGCCGTCGTCGAATCCAATGGACCGAACGCGGAAGTCGTCGCGCCCCAAATCGATTGTCCTGAATGTTGTAACTCCCCGCTTTCCCACCAGTTCGAGTTCTCCTGCAAGAGGCTCAAACCGGCGCGGAAATGTGCTCTGGAGGACCGTGCCATCGGCCAGCACAGCCTGTACTGCGATCTCAGAGAACGGTCCGCTCTCGAAGAGTCGGTCGTCGAAGCGGCGCGCCTGGGCGATTGCCGATGCTTCGACGAGCGAATCATCAACCGCTGTGAGTAGACGGTCGGCAGTTGTCTGATACGAGATGACCCCGACGGCAACTGTTGCTACGGCGGCGAGCCCTGCGACGAGCAACGCAATCCGAAGACGGAGGCTCACTGCTCCACCCGGGCGGTGTAGCCAACTCCTCGAACGGTATGGATCAGGCGGGAGGCGCCATCCTCCTCGGTTTTTCGCCGAAGGTATCCAATGTAAACAGCGAGATTCTTCGAGTCAGGTCCGAAGTCGTAGTTCCAGATCCTCTCGTAGATCGTCGAATGGTCGAGCACGATTCCAGCATTGCGGACGAGCAGTTCCAATAGATCGAATTCGGTCTTTGAGAGCTCGAGGTCTCGGCTCCCCCGTCGAGCGCGTCGACCCGACGGATCGATCGTCAGGTCGTCGAGGCCGACCGGTGAAGCATCAGACGACGGTACGTCTTCGGGCTGGGAGCGGCGCACCAGTGCCCGAAGCCGGGCGAACAGTTCACCGAGGTCGAAGGGCTTGGCAACGTAGTCGTCGGCTCCGGCATCCAAGCCCGCTATCCGATCACTGGGCTCGGTTCGCGCCGTCAACATCAGAATCGGCACTCGTGATCCTTCCGACCGAAGGACCCTGCACACCGTCAGGCCATCGACCGCTGGCATCGACACATCGAGCACGACCACATCGGGGCTGGAGCCGCCCTGTCGGAGGAGTTCTAGGGCCTTGGCGCCATCGCCAACCGCATCGACCAGATACCCCTCAAGGGTCATTGCCCGCGCCAACGAGTCACGCACGGCACGGTCATCTTCGGCCAATACGACACGCAACTGACGGTCTGCCATGTGACGAGTACACCAGAATTGGGTAAGCCGCGGGTGAGAATGGCCCCCATGTCACGCGCCGTGTCGTTTGGGTCTGCCCGATCGATCGGGCGATGGGTGCTGCTTGGGGCACTCTCGGGCGTGCTCGCTGGTCTCTCCTCATACGTGTTTCTCGAGGGCCTTGATCTGGTGACCGAGGTACGAGTTGATCATGGGTGGCTCGTGTTCGGGCTGCCGATAGCAGGACTGGTCATCGGCGTCGCCAACCATCGGCTAGCGGGCCGGTCGAATCAGGGCAATGCCCTGCTGCTCGAGGAAATCCACTCCCCGACAGCATGGGTTCCACGACGAATGGCGCCGATGGTGTTGATCGGCACCTGGGTCACCCATCTCTTCGGCGGTTCGGCCGGCCGCGAGGGCACAGCGCTGCAGATGTCCGGAAGTCTCAGTGACTTGGCTGCGCGAGGCCTCCGGCTCGGTCATCGAGATCGTCCGGTCATGCTGACCGCTGCACTCGGCGGAGGTTTCGGGGCGGTATTCGGCGTGCCACTCGCCGGGGCTGTCTTCGGTCTCGAGGTTCAGGCCCCTGGACAGGTTCGTTATCGGGCTCTCGTGCCGTCATTGACTGCGTCGATCATCGGCGATGCGGTCGTGCGCTCCCTCGGCCACGAACACACGCTCCGACCCACACTGTCAGCGGTGACAACTCTCTGGTCGCATCTGACGGTTGTTGTCGTTGGCGTGGCGTGCGGTGTAGCCGCCGTGCTCTTCGTCGAGGCCGTGCGGATGGTCCGTTCGCTGATGGCGCGGTTAGTTCCAACGCCCACCTTCCGTCCGATGATCGGTGCGGTCGGCGTGCTTGGTCTTGCGGCACTGTTCGGCACCGAGTTCCTCGGGTTATCTCTCCCCCTGCTCGATACCTCGATTGCGGGTATCGGTGCACCGTGGTGGACCTCGGCCCTCAAGATTGTGTTCACCGCCATCACGATCGGCTCTGGTTTCCCCGGTGGCGAGGTCACACCGCTGTTCGTCATCGGTGCCACGCTCGGGGCCGCGCTCGCAGGGCCGCTCGGGCTCCCGGTGGCAGTTGCAGCAGCAATTGGGATGGTGGCGGTCTTTGGTGCTGCCGCCAACACCCCACTCGCATGCACGATCATGGGCGTCGAACTTTTCGGTTCGGCCGCGCTGATCCCGATGGCGATCGGTTGTGTTGTGGCCTATGTGATCAGTGGCGACCGAACGATCTACGCAACAAAGCCGCGAGACTGTTGACCACTAACCAACAGCGGTGATTCGCAGCGGGAGTTGACGGGGACCACGGATCTGGCCGATGCTCCAAGCAACGTCTCCGTCGACGGCGAATCCCGGGAATCGCTTGACGAACTCCTCGATGGCCACTTTCAGCTCAAGGCGAGCAAGGTTGGAACCGAGACACCGATGGATGCCGAGCCCAAAGGCCCCGTGTCGGTTCTCCTCACGGTCGATGATGAACTCGGTTGCCCGATCGAACTGGGCTGGGTCACGGTTGGCTGCCGGAAATGGCAACAGCACCCAGTCGTTCGCCTTCATCGGGCATCCATGGAAGTCGTAGTCCTCGCGGACGAGCCGAGCCATAGTGACGGGTGCGTACGCACGCAGGAATTCCTCGAGGGCGAACATCATCACTTCAGGCTCGTCTACCAAGCGCTGGAGGTCGGACTGATTGGTGCCGAGGTGCCAGAGTGAGGAACCGATTGCCGACCACGTGGTGTCGATACCAGCGACGAGCAGCAACACAATCGAGCCACGAACGTGTTCATGGGAGAGCTTGTTGCCGTCGATCTCCACGTCGAGCAGGTAGCTCGTGAGGTCGTCGCGGGGGTTCTCTCGATGTTCGGAGATCTGCACATCGAGGTACCGATCAAGGCCCTCCATCGCGGCGATGCGCTCCTCGGGAGTCTCATTGATCCGCTCGAGGACATCGTGCACGAATCCGCGGAAGAGTTCCTCGTCTTCGGTGGGGAACCCGAGCATGCGAGCGATGACGTTGACCGGGATGCTCTGGGCGTATTGAACGGCGCCGTCAACAATCGAATCGCCGGGGGTGATCTCGCCCATTCGATCGAGTAACTCGTTGCAGAGTCGGCGGATCTCTGGTTCCCAGGCGGCGATCACCTTGGGTGAGAACGGAGGCAGGAGCAGCCGACGCGCGATGTTGTGGAAGGGCGGGTCGCTAGTGATCGGGGGTGCCGGTCCAACCGGCGGGTCGATCATCGGTCGCCCGGTGTTGACCACAACGCCTTGAGAGGTGAAATGCTCGGTGTCGTACGCGATCTCGTGGACAAGTTCATGGGTGAACGGTGCCCACAGGCCGTCGTAACGGTCACTGTGCGCTACCGGACATCCTGATGCCTGGAACTCACCCCAGATCTCGTGGGCCCGTTCGTTGTAGCGGGGGTCAGCGTGGTCGAAATCGTTCTGCCAGTCGGTGACTGGTCCATACATGCTGGTCATGAGGTTCTTCCTGTCGAGTCACTCAATGATGGTGATGGCAAATTCAGGGCAGTTGGCAACGGCGAGGCGTGCTTTGTCGGCGAGTTCATCGGAGACGGACCCGTCACCGATGACCACGGCGGTTCCGTAGTCGTCAACATCGAACAGTTCTGGAGCGAGGGCGAAACACCGGTTGTGGCCCTGGCACTTGTCAGCATCGACCGTTACGCGCATAGGAGCACTGTAGGGGCTACCGATAGTGGCTCGCGCCATTGCACACCACCTATCAAACAGCGGTAGGGCGTTACCCTGATCGGTGTGACGATTGCACTGCTCGCCGCCGAGTCGACCGGGTGGGTAGCGGGGCTGACGACATGGCTGGTCGATATTTCGACAGCTCGCTGGTTCCTCATTGCGATCCTCGCTATCGCATTGCTCGACTCGGTCATCCCCGCGGTGCCGAGCGAAACAACCGTCATCATCGGTGGGGTTGCAGCCGGCGCTGGCGATCAGAACCTCCTCTTGGTCATCCTTGCCGGGGCTGTTGGGGCGTTCATCGGCGACAACCTCGCTTTCATCATCGGTGCCCGCCTCTCTGGGCCAATACGACGACGGGCCGCACGGCGCACCAGTACCGGAGCGCGACTCGATTGGGCCGCCCGACAGATCCAAACCCGCGGCGGCATGCTCCTCGTCACAGCACGGTTCATTCCGGGCGGCCGGACAGCCCTCACCATCTCCTGCGGACTAACTCAACAGCCGAGACCCTGGTTTGCTCGGTGGGTTGCGATCGCCGTCGTCATCTGGGCCACCTACGCCGCCGTGCTGGGCGCCGCATTCGGGCGTGCCTTCCAAGACAATCACACGGCGGCGTTCATCGTGGCCTTCGCCACGGCGATCGGCGTCAACATCACCATTGAGATCGTTCGCAAGTTTCGCGAGCGACGCCAACACGTTGAGCATCGACCCGATCATGAGGGCACAGGTCCTGGCTGACAGACTCGTCAACATGAACGTCTCTGAGGCCGTCACTGTTCGCCGTTCCATTCGGGCATTTCTCCCCACGCCGGTGGCGGATGAGACCATCAGAACCCTCCTTGAGGCGGCAGCTCGAGCGCCGAGCGGTGGCAATGTGCAGCCCTGGCGGGTCTGGGTGGTCAACGGCGAGTCGATGACCCAACTCCTCGACTATCTCGACACGAAACCGCCGGTTGAAGACTCCGAATACGACGTCTACCCAGCGGGGCTGTGGGACCCGCATCGCACGGCCCGTTTCGAACTCGGCGAGCAGATGTACGAACTGTTGGGCATTCCACGTGAGGACAAAGAGGGCCGCCTCCGTCAGTTCGCCCGCAACGGGCGGTTCTTCGATGCCCCGGCAGGGTTCTTCATCACACTTGACCGTCGCTTCAATCAGCCCCAGTGGTCAGACCTTGGGATGTTCCTCCAGACCTTCATGTTGCTCGCCACCGAAGCGGGACTCGGAACCTGCGCCCAGGAGTACTGGTCGAGTCGACATAGTGCCGTCATGGAGTTCATCGGTGCGCCATCGGAAGAGATGCTCTTCTGCGGCATGGCCATCGGTCATGCCGATCCCGATGCCCCGGTGAACTCGCTGGTGAGCGATCGCCTCCCGCTCGATACGTGGGCAACCTGGGTCTGACCGCTGCTCGGTCTGGCGGTCAGTCGATGCCGAGCTGGCGCTCAAACCCAGACGGGATGATGAGATCGTCGGCTCGGAGGTCGTCGATGGATCCAACACCCATTCCGAGGAGTGCTGAATCGATGCCCATCCTCATAATGTCGAGCACGTTCTCGACTCCGGCCTGGCCGTTTGCCGCGAGGCCCCACAGGTAGGCACGTCCGATCATCACGGCCCGCGCACCGAGCGCCAGTGCCTTCACCACATCGCTACCGCGACGGATTCCCCCATCGAGAAACACCTCAACCTCGCTGCCGACTGCGCCAGCAATGGCGGGTAAGGCCCGAAGTGGTGACGGAGTGCCGTCGAGATTGTTGCCACCGTGGTTGGAGACTGACAGAGCGCTGAATCCTGCATCCCGAACACGCTTCGCATCGTCAACCCTCATCACCCCCTTCACCATGCATGGGCCGCCCCACTGACCAGCGAACCAAGCGAGGTCATCCCACGTGGGTTGGGGGGTGCCCATCCACTGTCCATACGCCCCAAAGAAGGTCGGGGCAGGAGAACCGTCAACCGTCATGTTCGGAGTGGTGAGATCGGGAAGTCGCCCGGACCGCAAGAAACGCGACAGCCAGATCGGACGGGTGATGACCCCCGGCGCGTACTTCACCATGGTCTTCAGATCGATGCGATCAGGGAGAGCAGGGCTACCCCAGTCACGGCTGTGGCTGTATGACCAGTCAAGTGTGAGGATCACTGCCTTGGCCCCAGCCGCACGTGCGCGCTCCATCTGAGCTGTCAGCCAGTCGCGGTCGTTGATCCAGTACATCTGAAAGGCAAAGTTTGGATTCGCTGCGGCGACCTCTTCCATTGGTTTCGAGCCAAATGACGACAGTCCAACCGCTGTGCCTCGCGCAGCCGCCGCGCGGGCAACCGCTGCCTCGCCGTCGGGGTGCACAGCCTGTACCCCAGTGGGCGAGATCATGACGGGTAGCGACAAGTCCATGCCCAACACGGTCCGGTTCATGTGACGTTCATTGGGGCGGCCGGCAACGACTGGTTGGAACCCAAGTTCACGGAACGCAGCCTGGTTGTCATCAAGTGTGAGCCCCGCCTCACTCCCAGCAATCAAGGCGTCGTAGACGTAACGCGGGAGGATCCGCTGAGCCCGCCGCTGCGCTACGGCCACCGATTCGAACCACGGGTTTGCCATGGGGTGTGAGGGTACCCGCACACCGGACGATGGGCCCGTTTGGGAGGACTACGGTTCTCGCATGGGAGCGACCTCCACCGCAGCAGTCAATGGCACCGATATCACCTTCACCGACTCAGGTGGGCCAGGGCCGGCCGTCATCTTCAGCCATGGCCTGCTGATGGACCACACCATGTTCGACCCCCAGGTCGCCGCCCTCGAGGGGCTGGCAAGGGTCATCACCTGGGACGAGCGGGCGCACGGGGGCACACGGGCTCAGGGGCCATTCAGCTACTGGGACTCGGCTAACGACCTCTGGGGATTGCTCGACCATCTTGGAATTGAACGGGCTGTACTCGCCGGTATGAGCCAAGGCGGTTTCCTCTCGCTGCGCGCGGCGCTCTCCCAGCCTGAGCGCGTTGAGTCGTTGATTCTCATGGGCACCCAAGCCGGGGTTGAGGATGAAGAGAAGCAGGCGTCATACGACATGCTTCACGAGATCTGGAACAGCGATGGCCCAGCTCCAGTCCAGGAGATCGTGGCGTCGATCATTCTCGGAGAGGGCGACTGGGCCGACTGGTACGCGAAGTGGTCAACATGGGCAGAGTCCTTCTCGGGTGAGTTCACTCATGCGTTTCGTTGTCTGTCGGATCGCGATGACATCACCGACCGGCTGCGTGAGATCACGTGCAGAGCACTCGTGATCCACGGCACGGCCGACGCTGCGATTCCAATGGAGCGCTCTGAGGCGATGGCAGAGGGCCTCGGCGGACAGGTTGCGCTGCTGAGAGTTGACGGAGGGACCCACGCTGTCAATCTGACCCACCCCGATCCGGTGAACAACGCGATCAAAGATTTCCTCGGTCTCGACTGACCGGTCTCGACGCTGGCGGTCTTGGTGTGCCCGGCTCGCCGCTGATTGGCTTCAGATCACTACGGTCGGCTCATGTCCAGCCAACGACTCACCTCAGGATCCCGATCGATCGCGGGGCTGACCGCAATTGTCACCGGTGCCGGGTCAGGCATCGGGCGTGCGACGGCTCATCTCTTCGCCGATGAAGGAGCACGCGTCGCCGTGATCGACCTCAACGGTGAGGGAGTCGCCCAGGTGGTTGCCGAGATCAGTGATGTGCATGGCAGCGACCGCGTTCGGGGTTGGGTTGTCGATGTCAGTGATCGAGATGCAGTCGATGCGCTACCCGACTTGGTCGCTGATCACTTCGGAGGACTCGATATTTTGTTCAACAACGCCGGTGTGTCGATAGGTGCTGGCTTCGGTGCCGGGCGCGATGATTTTGACTCCGCATGGGATCTGACCCTCTCGGTGAACGTCACGTCGTATGCGCGACTGACCCGTGCCGCACTCCCCCACTTGCGTCAGAGTTCATCCCCGCGCGTGGTCTGCACTGCATCGACTGAGGCCCTCGGCGCCACGGGCGGCATCCCGGCGTACAACGCGTCGAAGCACGCAGTGATTGGTCTCGTGCGCGCTCTCGCTGTGGAGTTGGGCCGTGAGGGCATCACCGCCAACGCTGTCTGCCCAGGTCCGATCATCACCGGCATGACTGCCAGCATCCCTGAGGAGCACAAGGAGATCTTCGCGAAGCGTCGTGTTCCGCTCCGCCGGTACGGCCAGCCCGAAGACATCGCCCAAGGAGTGCTCTCGCTGGTGTTGCCGGCCAGTTCGTACATCACCGGACACGCCTTAGTGGTCGATGGCGGAATGACCGCCAAGCACACCTGATCTGAATCGGTCAGGCTCAGCCGGCGAGCGTGTTGCCGAAGATCTGCCAAGCAAGAGCTGCTTTAGCGGTAAGGCTCAGCCACAGATAGACGCGCTCGCCATAGAGGTAGTCGGCGAATCGACCCTTGGCCCGATATTGCAGCCACTGGTTGAGTGCAAACAGGTTGAAGAACACGAAGATGCTGGCGGCGATCCCGTAGACGAAGCCCGGCGCTCCCGTGGGGCCGAAGGTGTAGATGCCGAGGGCAACCCACGGTACGACTCCAGCGATGCACCCGAACCAGAACGGTGTCCACCACACCGGGCGGTCAGGGGTGTTGACCACTTCCATGATCCATCCGAAAAGGATCATGGCGGCGTTTGCGCCAGCCAAACCGACGAGCGCTGCGATTTCTGAGATCCCAAAGACCATGGCGATCAGCACGATCATGAGGGTTGATGACAGCGAGTACTCGACCCATCGGAACCGGTTCCGATGGTGAGCCAACTCAGTCAGGTAACGACGCCTGCCAACCGTGGCGACGATCCCGTGGAAGAGGGCCGACAGAAACAAGAACAGTGCAGCGCCCCAGGCGACCGGCACCTCAAAGGCAAGGCCGATTCTCGACGGGTCGATACCGGGAGTCGGCGGGCCTGTCCAGAAGTTGGTTGTCACAGGTAGATCAAACTCACGGGTTGCGAGCAGCAGAACCAAGACACCTTGAACGAGATGTGCGATAGCAGCGATGACGTTGAGCCGTTGAAGGCGCGAGGCTTGGTCAGCAGCGATCGGGGTGACAGACATGGTTCTCCTCAGGATTGATCTCTGGATGGAACCGTAGAGCGCCCGAGCACATTCCCGATGGTTCCCCGGGAACAGATCCGCGTGTGCCGGGGTTCTGATGGCCATGCCCCCCACATCCCATCCGCGAATCTCCGCTCACCCTGAGGTGATGGGCGGACAACCATGTATCACCGGCACTCGGATTCCCATCTCGGCGATCCTTGGCCAACTGGCGGCCGGGCGTGATCAACGACAAATTCTCGATGACTATCCGACTCTCACCCGCCTCGACCTGAGCGCAGCCCTTGCCGTTGCCGCTCGGAGTGTTGACGTGATCGCGCGGTCACCGGGACTCGTAGTCTGACCCGGTGACCTCCTCCTTAATCCCGGGCGATGCAGCTGCAACCGAGCTGGCCCGAAGTTCGATGCCGTTCTGCGATCTCATGGGTCTGGCCGTTGACGAATCGAGTCCGGAACGAGTCGTTGCGCGGGTCGGATGGAAGGCCGAGTTCTGCACGGTGAATGGCAACCTGCATGGTGGCTTTCTGATGTCGCTCGCCGATGCCGTCGGCGCCTTGCTGTCGGTTCACCATCTCCCCGAAGGAGCTGGCACCTCGACGATCTCATCGGCCACAAACTTCTTAAGACCTGCCCCTGAGGGCACCTACACGATCACCGCAATACTGGTCATGGCTGGCCGGCGAACAGTGACGGTCGCCACCGATGTCACGGCAGCCACGGGGAAACTCATCTCTAGAACTACCCAAACCCAGGCAGTGCTTCTGCCCTGACTTTTTCGCGCGCCAGTTTGTGACGTCGCGATGTGAGCAGTGCGGCCATCGCTGCCACCCCGGCTGCGGCGGCAACGATCGCCGCTATTGCTGGTGATCCCGAGGCGTCGGTGACTCGACCGGCAATAACCGGAGCAAACCCACCACCGATCGCGCCGAGCAAGGTCACGATGCCGCTCAACGCCCCATAGTCAGAGGCGTGCAACACGTCACGTGCGACGATGCCATCGAGGGCTGAGACAGCCCCGATGCCCACCCCGGCGATCAGCACATAGAGCCCAGCAAAGGCGAGGTTGCCGCTCAAGAGAACTGTCACACACGCGATAGCCACTAGCCCTCGAGCGATGAGAAGCAGATTCCATGAGTCGACCCGCTCGAGTGTTCGCCGAAGTGGCAGACGCCCGAGCAACTGGAGGATCCCACGGGCACCGGCAAAGCCGGCCGCCACACCGGCCGAGAGTCCCGCCCATCGCATGATCGAGAGTTGGAACACGAGCAGGGTCGACATCGACATGTACGTGAACATGACCCCAAGTGCATGCCACCTGATGGCGCCGTCTCGGGCAGCTGCTCCAATCACGTCTGCCCAGCGTGTCCGTGACGGGGTAATGGCTGAGCTACCCGAACGGACGACACGTGACGCAACGAGGAATGTCAGAAGGGCAACTCCTGCTGGCATCTCGATTGCGAGACGCCAGCCAACATGGCGTCGAAGTGCCTCGGTGATGGGTATCGCGATTGGCGATGCAAATGCACCCCAGATTGTGAGCCTGATGATTCGCCCCATAGCGGCCTCATGGTCGAGTCGGACGATGATTGCCTGGGTCATGCCGTAGAAACCGGCTGAGGCGCTGATACCGCCGCCGAGCGCGAAACACAGAATGAATTGCCATGGGGTCGTCGCCCTGCCTGCAAGGCCAATCAAGATGGCTCCGAAGGGGCCAACAAGCCCGAGCACCACTGCAGGTCCGTGTCGGTCGAGGATCCGACCGGTGAGAATCGACAGCACACCGAGCAGAACTTGGGCGATGCCGAAGGCGACGCCGAGTTGGGTAGCGGACATTGCGAGGCCGTCTCCGATGTCGTCGATCAGAACTCCGAAGCCGTAGTACCACGACCCGTAGACAGCGATCGTGAGCATTCCGAGAATGTCGACGGTCCAATCGGGAGCCGGGAGGATCCGTCGTCGGGGCGCCGGCTCCGTCACCTCGGCATCTTGGCAGAGCCACCCCCCATTGCAGCGATACGGTGAGTACATGGAAGGTCAACGGCTTGTGCGCCCGAGCGTGGATGGCGCGGTTGGGCTGCCCGATGCCAGGCCTGAAGACTCCCGTGACTGCATGTCCTGCGGCTCTCATCTGGCGCGCCACTGGAGCACTCCAGACGGACGAGCATGGCTGTGCCACGAATGCGCCACCCTGCACGGCATCGGCTGCCCCTGAGTCCGTGACCGTGGCCTAACCTCGGTCCATGACGACCGATCTGCCATGGGCCGGTGATGCCTGTTCTCTCGTTGATGAGTTCCGCTCGGGCCGACGATCGCCTGTCGAGGAAACCCAGGCAGTTCTCGCGACCATTGGGCGAGATCCACTCAATTGCTTCTCACATGTCGATCCAGACGGAGCGCTCGCATCAGCGGCCATGGCAGACGTCTCGATGCCGTTTGGCGGTGTGCCCTTCGGTGTGAAGGAGCTCGATCAGGTCGAGGGATGGCCCGATACGTCGGCATCTGTGCCGTTCGCCGACCGCATCGCAACCCAGACTTCAACCAATGGTCGACGTATCCGCGATGCGGGTGGCGCCGTCATGGTCGGTCTCACCACCGCGAGTGAGTTCGGTGGCGTCAACGTGACCCGCACCGTGCTCAATGGTGTGACCCGTAATCCTTGGGGCCCAGATCGAACGCCGGGCGGCTCATCGGGCGGCACCGCTGCAGCGGTGGCAGGTGGTGTTGTCACCCTCGGCACCGCCGGCGACGGTGGCGGTTCGATCCGCATCCCTGCCGGGTTCACCAATCTGGTCGGCTTGAAGGGAACCTTTGGTCGTATTCCCCGTTCACCGGATGCCCGATACGGCAACCTGACGGTGAACTACGGCTGCCTGACGCGCTCTGTCCGAGACACGGCGCGTTGGTTTGATGTGGCCAACGGCCACGATGCGCGTGATCCGCTCTCGCTTCCGAAGGTGTCGGGCTGGGAGACCGGGCTTGGCACGCTTGGCGACGCTCTCCGAGGGCTTCGGGTGGCCGTCGTATCCGATTGGGGTGGAGCAGTCGTATCCCCAGCGATGTGGGACCACCTCGAGTCAGTAGCGTCGAACGTGATCGCTGACTGCGGGTTCAACCGAATCGATGGCGTCGACATGTCACTGCCTCGCATGGGTGCAGCGTGGTCGATCTCAGGGATGATCTCGATTCGATCTCGACTCGGCGATGCCTGGCCTGACTGTGCTGATGACCTCACGCCCGAGATCAGCGGAGGCCTCTTCATGACCGAAGGCCGCTACGGCATCGAAGCCCGGGAGCGGATTGAACAGCGACGTGTTGACCTCAACGAGGCGATGGCCCGCATCTTCGATGAGAGCGACGGTGTCGACCTGGTGTTGTGCGCAGCGAATCCTGACGTGGCGTTCGCTGCCGAGGGCCCGTTGCCTGGCGTGTTCGGAGGGGTCGAGGCTGGGCCCGGTAACAATGGGCTACTGACCTTTCCCGCCAACTTGCATGGCAATCCCGCAATTTCGGTGCCGGCCGGATTCATCGACGGCCTACCAGTCGGACTTCAGGTAGTGGGCCGGCACTTCTCCGAGCAGATCCTGCTCGAGGTTGCCCATCGCATGGAGCGCTCAATGCCGTGGCCGCTCACCGCACCAGTGGGCTGACGTCACGTTTGATGCCACACGGGGCGTTTAGCGTCTCTGTATGGATACTGGTTCTGCCATCGTCGTTGCCGCAGTCATTGCTGGCGTTGCCCTGATCGTTGTCGCAGCGTTGCGGCGTTCATCACCTACTGCCCAAGGGGCCGATGTCGACCAGGTTGCCCTCGCTGCGGCTGTGCGAGCAGGGGTTGAGGCCGAGGTGCGTCGCACCATGGCAGACGCCCAGCAGCAGGCAAATGCTCAGACCCAGCAGTATTTCGAGGCCCAATCAGCGCTGCTGGCTGAACAGACCAAAGGACTACTACAGCCCTTCGAGCAGCAGGTGACGCAACTCGCCGGCAGCGTCAACAACCTGAATCAGTCCTATGCCGAGAGCCGCGGCACTGTTGGCCAACTGGCCACGCAGATCACCACCTTGCAGGCCAGCACCTCATCGCTCGCCGAAGCCCTCAAGTCACCGACGGCTCGAGGTTCATGGGGTGAGAACCAGTTGCGCAATGTGATCCAGCTCGCTGGCATGGAGCCGTACTGCGACTACAGCGAACAGTTCACCGGCGGCTCGTCCGAACGATCACAACGCCCCGATGTAGTAATCCGGCTACCCAATGGCGCGTTCCTCGCCGTCGATGCCAAGGCACCACTCGCTGCGTATCAACGGATGCAAGGCGCGTCAGATCCCGCTCAGGCTGAACTCGAATTAAAGGCCCACGTGAAGGCGATCCGCGAGCATGTGAAAGCGCTCGCTGATCGTCGCTACTGGGAGCAGTTCCCCTCAGCCCCCGACTTCGTCGTCATGTTCATCCCCGGTGAGGGGTTCGTGAGCGACGCCATGCGTCATGATCCCGCGCTGTGGGAAGATGCCATGAAGTCTCGGGTGCTGATTGCGTCACCGGTGAACCTGCTGGCGCTCCTGTTGGCAGTGGCCCAAGGCTGGCAGGCCCACAGTGTGGCCGAGCATGCGGCCAAGGTCGCCGAGTTGGGTCAGCGCCTTCACGAGCGCGTCGGCACGGTGCTCGACAAGGTC
>JBDQKN010000015.1:0-15872 GCA_040263235.1 Ilumatobacteraceae bacterium | reverse complement strand
GCCCGGAACCGTGCTCAGCGCCTACCGAAATGCCCTGTTTCCGATGCCGATCAAGCGTGGGCGGATCGGATGGTTCTCCCCCGACCCACGAGGCATCCTTCCCCTCGGCGAACTTCGCATCAGCCGGTCACTGCGTCGCAGTATGAGGCGATACACGGTGAGCTTCGATCGATGCTTCGCGGAGGTGATGGCCAACTGCGGCGATTCTCGGCGACCGAGCGGCTGGATCGACCAGTCGATGATCGATGCATACACGAGGCTCCACCGAATGGGGTGGGCACATTCGGTCGAAGTGTGGGACGAGGACCGCCTCGTCGGTGGGCTCTATGGAATTCGCATCAACGGATTCTTTGCCGGAGAGTCGATGTTCCACCACGCGGTTGACGGGTCCAAGGTTGCGCTCGTTCATCTCGTCGACTGGCTGAACGGCACTGGAGCACGCCTGCTCGATGTGCAATGGACCACCGACCACCTCGCTTCCCTCGGAGCGATGGATGTTTCCAGACAGCACTATCTCGGTCTGCTCAAGGCTGCCATCGACGAACCAACCCGACAGAATGACAACGAGAGATCTGGCGAAGGGGACTGAGATGGCCGACAAACCGTGGATGATGCGCACCTATTCGGGGCACTCGACCGCACGTGCCTCAAACGAGTTGTACCGGACGAACCTCGCTAAGGGTCAAACCGGGCTCTCGATTGCTTTCGACCTGCCCACCCAGACCGGGTTCGACCCAGATGCCCCCGAAGCCAGAGGCGAAGTTGGCAAGGTCGGCGTGCCTGTTGCTCATCTCGGGCATATGCGAACCCTGCTCGAGGGGATCCCGCCCGACGGCATGAACACCTCGATGACGATCAACGCCTCAGCGGCCTGGCTGCTCGCGCTGTACGTGGCGAATGCTGGTGAACAAGGCGTCAAGAGTGTCGATCTGCGAGGAACCACCCAGAACGACATCGTGAAGGAATACCTCTCGAGAGGGACCTACATCTTCCCGCCGGAAGCATCACGCAGGCTGATCGTCGACATGGTCACGTGGTGCCGTGAACATGCGCCGTCGTGGAATCCGATGAATGTCTGCTCGTATCACCTCCAAGAGGCGGGTGCGACCCCGGTGCAGGAGATCGCGTACTCGATGGCAACTGCCATCGATGTCCTTGACGCCGTTCGGGCATCTGGGCGAATTGCCCCGGATGAGTTCGAGGGGGTCTTCGGCTCGATCTCGTTTTTCGTGAACGCAGGGATCCGATTCGTCGAGGAAGTCTGCAAATTGCGAGCCATGACCGACATGTGGGAGCAGATCGGGCGCGAGCGATATGGGGTGACCGACACCAAGGCGCTCCGATTCCGATACGGCGTGCAGGTCAACTCGCTGGGTCTCACCGAAGCCCAACCAGAGAACAACGTGCAGCGCATCGTCCTCGAGATGCTGGCAGTCACCCTCTCGAAGCGAGCTCGGGCACGTTCGGTGCAGTTACCGGCGTGGAACGAAGCGCTCGGACTTCCGACACCGTGGGATCAACAATGGTCGCTGCGAATGCAGCAGGTGCTCGCCCTCGAAACCGACCTGCTCGAATACGACGACATCTTCGACGGCTCCACGGTGATCGAATCGCGGACCGCCGAACTCAGAGCGGCAGCTCAAGCAGAACTCGATGAAGTCCTCGCCATGGGTGGGGCCTTTGCCTCGATAGAGACGCTCAAGTCACGGCTCGTGTCGTCTATGGCCGAACGGACTCGACGCATCTCTTCTGGCGACCAAGTCGTGGTCGGTGTCAACACCTTCACCGAGACAACCGATTCGCCACTCGGTGGATCAGGTGCGATTCTCAAGGTCGATCCCGCCGTCGAAGCTGAGACCATCGCCGACGTCGATACATGGCGGACAGCGCGCGATGCGGATGCAGTTGCGAAGGCCTGCGCCGATCTGCGCGCTGCAGCATCCGGTGACGACAACATCATGACGGCCTCAATCGCACTCGCACTCGCAGGTGGAACAACCGGCGAGTGGGGAGGCGTGCTCCGAGAGGTGTTTGGTGAATACCGTGCGCCGACCGGAATCTCGGGCGCCAGCGCCTCGACCTCGGGACTGCAAGAAGTAGCCCAACGGGTCAAGCAGATGGAGGGCGGTCCGCCTCGACTCCTCGTCGCCAAACCTGGACTCGACGGCCACTCGAATGGAGCCGAACAAATCGCAGTTGCAGCACGCGATTCGGGAATGGAAGTGGTGTACGCAGGTATCCGCTCAACGGTCGAGCAGATCGCTGCCACCGCTCGAGACGAGGACCCAGACGTCATCGGGGTATCAATTCTGTCCGGCTCGCATCTCGCTCTCATCCCCGAGCTCGTGTCCCGACTTCGCGAACTTGGCGTCGAGGCACCCGTCGTGGTCGGAGGGATCATTCCCGACGACGATCAACCCGCACTGGTCTCGGCCGGTGTTGCGGCGATCTACACCCCGAAGGACTACGAGCTCACCGCCATCATGGACGACATTTGCGAGCTTGCTGCCCGCCATCGGCTCAGCCCGGCACAGTGATGCGCTGTGAGTCGATCCATGCTTCAAGGCGAGGGGACGACTCGAAGCTCGTGATCAACGCATAGCGGGGAGCGGTTCCGGGATGCACCACGACATGCCATAGCCGCTGCGTGTCAACGACGTACCGTGCGCCTCGCTCAAGTGACACGCGCCGCTCGGTCGATGGATCAGGAAGGCCATCAGCGCCGTTGTCCATCAACAGCATGTAACTGTCGGGATTATCGGTGAGTTCAACCCAGGTGCGCACAACCCAACCCTCATCCTCAGGATTAAAGCGATTGTTGTCGTCGCGATGAATCGACCTGATCGCCGTCTCACGATCCTGCGGCTCGAGTTTGATGATGCGCACCCGGCCAAAATTGGCGCCCACAGCGTCGACATAATCACGCAGGGTGGGGGCCAGATTGGCGTTCGAGGTCCAGAGTGCATCCTTATCGGTCTTGCCCTTATCCCAGAATCCCCGACAGTCGAGCTCTCCATCAGCTGATGCCAGCGGCGCGAAATTGGTATCGCCACCACTCTTCCAGTCCATGTACTCGAGCGACTCCCATTCGATACTCGGCACATCGACCGGCATCGGAGACAGATCGACAAACCCGGTCTCGTCCAACACCGACATACGGCGGTGCGGCGTATGGAGGGGTATTGCAACACTCCAGTGCTCGAGGGTCGGCCAGAACGTCATGACGCGAGTCTAGGAACGACCACCAATGCGAACAGGGCACCATGGCCCTGATCGGTTAGGGCACGATCGAGGTCTGAGGGGGAAGGGTCACGATTACAAAGCCCTGTGGAATCTCGATCATCTGGCCAACCCTGATGTCACTTGCGTTCTCTAATTCGTTGAGTTCGACAATCTGGGACATCGGAACGCCGAAGCCGACTGCGATATCGGACAGGGTGTCGCCGGAACGCACTTCATAGAAATACCGATTTGTGTCGGGCAGCGTCGTGGTGGTCGTCGTGGTGGTAGTCGTTCGGATAGGCGGTAACGCCTCGACCGCTTCCTCGTCACCGCCACAGGCACCAGCGATCACCAGCATCGTCACGAGGGCGACGCTGTGGGCAAGGCGATTGCGGGTGGTTACGAACATCATCATGGCGTTTCGTTTCAAGACTCTACGGTCCGCCGCCCTAGCCTCATCACGTGCACGCGATCAGGACGTTCCCCGGCGCCCGCCCCCCAGATCGACATCACCGTGTCGACGCTGATGGTGTCGGCATCGCGGTGAACGAATGGGGAGACCCATCGGATCCGATTCTCATGCTCGTACACGGGGGGGCGGACTTCTCGCGGACCTTCGATGTGTTCGCTCCCCTTCTCGCTGATGCTGGATGGAGAGTCATCGCCTGGGATCACCGAGGACACGGCGACAGCGACCACACTCACCTCTACTCCTTCGACGCCGACCTGCGAGATGCCGTCCATGTCTTTGAGACCTTCGCCGGCCACGACCCGGTGGCAGTACTCGGACATTCAAAGGGTGGAGCCATCATGACCACCCTCGCCGATGCCCAGCCGTTCAGGTTCCGTTCCTTCGTCAACCTCGATGGCATCCCCTATCGGAGACCAGGCCCCGATCTCGCTGAACATCAGCGGGCCGAGGCACTCACGACCGAGTTGTCAGGTTGGTTGACCCACCGGCGCCGTACCGCCGGTGGAGTTCGAAAGCCGGGAACCATCGAAGAGCTCGCCGGTAGACGAGGTGCCATGAACCCGCGACTCTCGAGCGAATGGCTGGAATACCTGGTCACGGTCGGCGCACGGGAGGACGACGACGGGTGGCGATGGAAACTCGACCCATCGATGCGCATGGGCGGCTTCGGCCCCTGGCGGCCAGAGTGGGCATTGTTCCGAATGGCAGGCCTCGCAGTGCCCTTCCTTGGCGTCCTCGTCGGCGCTGAGGAACCAATGGGGTGGGGAACTCGACCACGCCACGTTCAACAGTGGATGCCTCGTCACGGTCGCCTTGAATACTTCGAGGACCTCGGACACTTCATCCACATCGAACAACCACAGATGGTCGCCGACATGGTGCTCGAGTTCTTGGGAGAACCATCATGATCCGTCTCCTGCACAATCGCATCGAGCTTGCTCTGCACGAATTGCGTCCTGGTTCGGGCCGACCGTTGCTCTTGTTACACGGTCTCGGCGAAGCGTCGCCTGACAGAGTGCCGCGCCGCGCCGAGGGCTGGTCGGGCCCGGTCTTTGGTCTCGACTTCACCGGCCACGGAGCTTCAACCGTTCCAGTTGGTGGTGGATACACCGCAGAAATCCTCCTCGGCGATGTCGACGCTGCCATTGGTCATTTGGGCGAGGTCACGATCTACGGTCGCGGACTCGGCGGCTACATCGCGTTGCTCGCCGCAGGCGCGCTACCCGATCGGGTTCTCGGGGCGGTGATCGCCGATGGGCCTGGACTCACCGGTGGGCCGAGTGAGCCGACCTCACAGGCGGTGGTTCGCCTCGCTGAGGATCATCGGCCTCCAGATCCCTACGCCCTGCTCGAACTGGGCCGAGACCTTCGGCCGGTCGACTATGGAGTGGACTTCGTGCGGATGGCGGTGTCGGGTAGTGACCTCGATGAACCGATCGACGTGGCCGCGGTCTTCAGACCTCCGTGGCTCGAGGCCGTGGCTGCAGCACCTGGCGTCGCCGGGCTCGACGTTCCAGAGGCCCTCGCTCTCTACGCCGGTTGATCAGAGTTCGCGCTCGGTGATGTAGACCGCCAGAGCGACAAGTTCGTCGACCGCACGGGGATCGAGATTGCTGGATCTGATCGCCTCAACTGCCATGGCGATCTTTGTGGCGATTTCGGTCTCGAGATCAGCGAGCGCCCCGGTGTCGAGGATCACTTGTTGGATCTCGCCGATCTGCGCATCATCGAGATTGGGGTCGCCCACTCTGTTGAGCACCTCGCGTTGTGCTGACTGGGCAGCCGCAACTGCACGAGCAAGTAGTGGAGTTGGCTTGCCCTCACGAAGGTCGCCCCCGACTGGCTTGCCGGTGATCGATGGGTCGCCGAATGCGCCGATCACGTCGTCACGCATTTGGAAAGCATCCCCGAGCGGAAGGCCGTAAGCACTGAGGGCGGGCATCAATTCATCGAGGCGGTCGGGAGCGGCCAGCGCTGCGCCGAGGTGCAACGGTCGCTCAACCGTGTACTTGCCACTCTTGTAGCGACAGATACGTTCGGCACGGGTAATGGTTCGATCAGCCTTCACCGAACCCACGATGTCGAGGAGTTGACCGACGTTGAGTTCAATCCGTAGTTCGTTCCACACCCGCCAGGCCTCTGCCGGGGCCCCAGCGAGTAGTTGATCTGAATACACGAACGCGAGGTCGCCGACGAGGATGGCGATTCCCTCGCCGAATCGGCGATCCTCCCCTGCCCATCCCCCGGCTCGATGCCGGGCGGCAAAGCGTCGGTGGGCCGTCTCGGCCCCGCGCCGTGCGTCGGCATCATCCATCACGTCGTCGTGGAAGAGGGCGAAGGCGTGCATCAGTTCGAAGGCTGCACCGGCATCGACCACCGACCCCGGCGATGCCGCGGCCAGGTCAGCATCGCCCCCCGCAGCGATGTAGCCCCAATGGCAGAACGCTGGTCGAAGTCGCTTACCCCCGACGAGAACTAGGCGGCCGATTTCAGCCATCGGATCAGTCAGGTCGGCGTCAAAATCAGCCCACCGTGCGAGTTCTGGCTCGAGAAAATCAGCCAGTCGAGCATTCACCCGTTCGGCAATCGCCAGCAGGCCAGCGGGAGGAGTTGAGGCCATCAGTGTTCGTCGTCGCTGGGCAATCCAGCCACGACCTCATCGATGCGCAACTGAGCCGACGAGATCCGCTCACGGCAGGTAGTGATGAGCACGGCTGCTCTGCTCACTCGGTCGGCAAGACGATCGACGTCGACGTCGGCGGCTTCGAGTTCGGCAAGGATCGAATCGAGTTCGGCGAGCGCGCTTGCGTAGCTGATCTCATCGGCGTCTGACATGTCACGTCCCATCGGGTTCTCTCGATACCACGGTACTGGTGATCCGGCCATCGGCGACTCTGGTCACCAGGGTCGTTCCGGCTTCTGCATCATCGATTGAACGCACCACCCGGCCGGAGGAATCGAGGGTGATCGACCACCCACGTTCGAGAAGTCGTGCAGGGTCGAGCAATTCGAGCCGCCGGGCACGCTCATCGATACGCCTCGCGGCGTGATCGAGGGCGAGATTCACCTTCGCGAGTCGATCGGCGCGCGAACGGAGCCGTTCGGCACTGCGAGCGACGGCGGCGTGAGTGCGTGCGGCAACGCTGGCTGCTCGGGACTCCACCCCATCGACAAACTCAGACACCCGGTCGACGAGCCATCCCGCACAGGCCGTGGGGGTCTTGAGAGCGGTATGGGAGACCTCGTCGGCAACCGACCGGTCGATCTCGTGTCCGATACCGGTGAGAACGGGAACCGGGCAGTTGGCGATTGCTCGAGCGATGCCCTCGGTATCGAAGGCAGCGAGGTCGTTGCGGGCTCCACCGCCCCGGACCACTGCGATCACGTCCACTCCCTGAGCAACTGCTGTTGCAATCCCTGCGGAGACCATCTGTTCGGCCTGATCTCCCTGAACCCGGGCATCGACCGCCACCACATGAAAACCGAAGCCGCTTCTCGTGAGCTCATCGATGAAGTCATGCCATGCAGCAGAGTCGACACTGGTGACCAACCCGACCTTCATCGGCACGACCGGCATCGGCACTCGACCGTTGGCTTCGAGCAGACCTGCCGCCGCAAGCCGGGCAAGGACAGCGTCTCTGGCGGCGCTGATATCACCGAGTGTGAACTCTGGATCGATCGCCGAGATCTTGAGGCTGAGGCGGCCACTCGGTGCGTAGACGTCGAGGGTTCCGTACACGCGAACTTTGGTGCCATCGGTGAGTTCCAGCCGGTTCGCGGCGAGCATTGGGGTGAGGGTGCGCTTCACATTGGCGAAGAGCGACACCGACAGGGTGGCCTTGGAACCGTCAAGGTCCTCAACGAGGGAAAAGTACGTGTGGGCTCCTGAGTCGCGTCGCCCCGAGATTTCACCGGTGACCCACACCCCGGCGCCGAAACCCGAGCGCAACTGCCGGTTGATCGCGGCGGTCAACTCGCCGACGGTGTAGGTGACCTCGGCGTTGGCCATCAGTACCAGGGGCGGGAGATGTGGCGACGGGCGGTGAGCGGGTGACGAAGCCACGGTCTAGAGCCGAATCGCCATGCAGACGCGGGTGCCAGTTCCTCCTGAGTGACAATCGGCTTCGGCCACAAGGCCTCGACGGCAGCCATGATCGCTGCCGCCTCCACCTCATTCGGATTCGGCGACATGCTCAACTCGCTCACAGCGGCACATTCCCGTGTTTGCGCTGAGGAAGCTCTTCCCGCTTCGACTCGAGAACCCTCAGCGCAGCGACGACCTTCCGACGCGTCTCGGAGGGTTCGATGACATCGTCGATGAATCCGCGTTCCGCCGCTGCGTAGGGGTTCGCGTACTTCTGCGTGTATTCGTCGACGAGTTCAGCCCGTCGCGATGCTGGGTCCTTTGCCTGCTGCAACTCACGGCGATAGACGATCTCGACGGCGCCTTGGGGGCCCATCACTGCCAGTTCGGCTGACGGCCATGCGAACGCGAGGTCGGCGCCGACCGACTTCGAGTTCATCACGACGTAGGCGCCTCCGTAGGCCTTGCGGGTGATGATCTGAATACGAGGTACGGTCGCCTCGCAGAACGCGTACAACAACTTGGCGCCGTGCCGGATGATGCCCTCATGCTCCTGGTTGACCCCAGGTAGGAAGCCGGGAACGTCAACGAACACCAACAGCGGAATGTTGAAGGCATCACAGGTGCGCACAAAGCGAGCGGCTTTCTCTGATGACTCGATGTCGAGCACGCCGGCGAAGACCATCGGCTGATTACCGACCACGCCGACCGTGCGGCCATCGACTCGAGCGAATCCGCAGATGATCGACTTGGCCCAATGAGCGAAGTACTCCATGAACTCACCGTCATCGACCACTGAGGCGATCACTTGATGCATGTCGTACGGCATCGATGGGGTGTCGGGCAGAATCGAGTCGAGTTCAGGGCAGAGTCGCTCGGGGTCGTCGGTGGCCTCCACCGATGGTGGGTTCTCAAGATTGTTCTGAGGAAGCATCGACAGCAGATAACGGACCTCGTCGAGACAGGCCTGTTCATCCTCAGCCACGAAGGTCGCCACCCCAGACTTCGATGCGTGGGTCATGGCACCACCGAGTTCTTCCAGGGTGACGTCTTCACCAGTCACCGTCTTGACCACGTCTGGCCCAGTGATGAACATATGTGAGCTCTCACGCACCATGAAGATGAAGTCGGTCATCGCGGGCGAGTACACAGCACCGCCAGCGCAGGGGCCGAGGATCACCGAGATCTGTGGGACAACCCCTGATGACTGGACATTGCGACGGAAAATGCCTCCGTACGAGGCGAGGCTGACCACACCCTCTTGAATCCGGGCACCAGCGCCATCGTTCAGGCCGATCATCGGCGCTCCGGTAGACAGGGCGAGGTCCATCACCTTGTGAATCTTCTCGGCGAATACCTCGCCGAGGGCGCCGCCAAAAACAGTGAAGTCCTGGCTGAACACGAACACCTTGCGACCGTCGATCGTTCCCCAACCGGTGATCACGCCATCGGTGTATGGGTGCTCGTCAAGACCTGCGGCATGGGCGCGGTGCCGAGCGAGCATGTCGAGTTCGTGGAAGCTGCCCGGATCGAGCAAATAGTCGATCCGCTCGCGAGCGAGCATCTTGCCCTTGGCATGCTGCCGCTCAACCGACCGCTCAGAGCCCGCGTGACGGGCGGCCTCCTTGCGGGATTGCAGGTCGTCGATTCTGTCCCTCATCGTCGTCACGACGACGACGCTAACCGACGGTGACGACCGGCGCCGTAGTCACCTCGGTTGGATCGACCGTGGTTGTGGTCGTCGTCTCTCCAGAGGAACCGTCGGCGGGAACAATGGTGGTCGTGAACACGATGGTGGTCGTGGTGGTGGCCACTGAGCCGTCCTCGGTGAGGATGACGAGCGGGCTTGTCACCCGGCTGTTGAGTCCGGTCTCGAAGACGGCGGTCAGGGTCACGGTCCAGTCGGTCGCCACGTCGAAGGGGAGCCCGTCGGCCAGGTCGAGGCGGGCAACTCCGCGCCCACTGAGCGGGATGTCCTGCACCGTTCCTCGCCCGTAACTCCCAACGGTGGGGTCAAACTCGAGCACCAAGTCAACGATGGCGGCGGGCGTGCCGATCACCTCGACCTCGATGGCGTTGAGACCGACACGACCCGGGTCGAGGGATACCTCCGCAGTGAATCCTGTTGCCTCGTCAGCCATCGGGATGGTGAGTGCGTATTCGCGGTCGGGGATCAATGAGACCTTCGGCGGATTGATCGACAGGAGCCAACCGCTGAAAGCCAATACGACTACACCGAGCGTCGCTTCTGCACCGAAGGTGCGACGGAATCGATTGGCGTGCCGAGCTGTCAGATGGTCAGCCCGTGCGAGGCGAGCGCCAACCACGGCACGGGCCTTCACGGTCACCAGCAGCATCGCGATGACCACGAGGATCTTGAGCACGAGCACCCGACCGTAGGAGCTGCTGAGTAGTGAGCCTCCCACGAGCCGGATGGTTTCGATGACACCCGTCACGATGACGACAGCGATCGCAGGGCCCGAGAGACGCGAGAACCCTTTCACGGCGTGGATCAGATCGATGGTGCCCGGCCCTGCCAGCACGACCCGGCTGACGAGCACGGCTCCTCCGAGCCATACAGCAACCGCCAGTACATGGACGATGTTGACGACTAGGCCGAGGAGTGCGAGGTCGCCCGCAACTCGTGAGAACGCCAGAGTCACGACAGCGAGGACCGGAAGCCCGATGGCGATGGGTTTTGAGATTTCATCACAGATGTTCTCGGGCCTGAACGCAACCCAACCCAAACCAACGGCCGCCACCAAACGGATCACCGCGGCCCGACCAGGCCATCCGGTTGAGAAGAGCTCGAACCATGCCACCGGGTTGAGCGACGACCCGAACGAATTGTCGGTGAGATCAGCGGTGAGGGCCATCACATGAATCACCGTCCCCGCCAAGGCAACTATCCAGACACCGATCAGGAAGCGTTGGGTGACTGCGTACGAATGCCCTTCCGGCCATGCAAGGAGGATGAGCAGCGCCGCCCCAAGGAAGATCAGAACACCAGTCCCCGACACGAGCCCACCGAGCCAGACCGCACCCCCAGTGGAGCCGATCGCCTCAACATCGGAAGCCGTGGATGTCACGGCGTTGCTGGCGGCTACCGGCACCGTCGATTGGGTCGCATCGGACGATGCAGCGCTCGGCGTGTCGGCAGCCACGGAGAAGGCGATCAATTCGGTGGCGATCGGCTGCTCGAGTTCATCGCGCAGAAGCCAGGTGATGGTGCACGCGCCCTTGGGAAATGCCGACAGCACCTCAACCGTGAAGGTGACGTCATCCTCGCCGAGCTGCGGAATACCGGTGCTCTGGGGCTGCGCTGGTGTTCCGCAACCAACGGCAACGGTGAATGCCTCATCGGTTCCGATCGGTTGGTTGAAGGTAAAAGTCATCAACGCCGGGGAGGTGCCGAGGGTGGCGCCATCAGTCGGATTGGACGCAGCGAGCGAATTGGTGCCGTCTTGGGCCGAGACCGGGCTGGTGAGCGCAAGGACACCAAGGACAATCGCGGAGAACGCAATAAGTAATTTTCGGGCGCGACGGACAGGGTCCACGAGCAAACGGTAGCCACCGGCTCCCACCCTTGACCGTCATCCCCCCGGGGTAGTGTGGCCCGACATGGCCACGCAGTCGCTCTACCGCCGCTATCGGCCCCGTCGGTTCGACGAGCTGAAGGGTCAGGAACACATCGTTCGAGCGCTCCGTGAAGCGGTTCGCACCGGCCGGGAAGGCCAGGCCTACCTCTTCTCAGGACCGAGGGGCACCGGTAAGACCACCACCGCCCGAATTCTTGCCAAGGTGCTCAACTGCACGGCACCTCTCGAGGGTGAACCCTGCTGCGAGTGCGAATCCTGTGTGGCGGTTGAGAAGGGCAATAGCTACGACGTCTTCGAGCTCGATGCAGCCTCCAACAACTCGGTTGACGACATCCGCAGTCTGATCGACAAGGTCTCACTCGGCACCCCCGGACGACACAAGGTCTACATCCTCGACGAGGTGCACATGCTGAGCGCCGGCGCATCAGCAGCATTGTTGAAGGTGCTCGAGGAACCGCCGACCCACGTGGTCTTTGTGCTCGCCACAACCGACCCACAGAAGCTGAAAGACACCATCCGGTCACGTACCCAGCACCTGCAGTTCCACTTGTTGCCGGGCGACGCACTGGCTGAACATCTCCGCTGGGTTGCATCCGATGCCGGGCTCGACGTGGGCGATGACATTCTCGAGGCAGCGCTCGCCCGAGGGGGCGGATCTGCCCGAGACACGCTCTCTGCGCTGGAGTTGCTGGCAACGACGGGCGGGACCATCGACGACGACATCGACATGTCCGAATTCGAGCGTGCCCTCACCGACTCCGACACCGGCCTGGCGCTCAGCGCCATCGCCCACGCCGTGTCGAACGGCCATGACCCCCGCACCCTCTGTGAGGAGGTGCTACGTCATCTCCGCAACCTGTTCCTCTCGGTGATGTCCCCCGAATTGGTCCAGGCTCGTCACGATCGCATTGATCAATTCGCCGAGTCGGCACGGGCAATGGGCACGGCATCGATCGTGCGGGCCATGGAGCGACTCGGAACCGCACTGGTCGAGATGCGATTCGCTCCCGATCCAAGAATCATGCTCGAGGTCGCGATGGTGCAATTGACCCGAGACGATTCCTCCGACGACCCCTCTGCCTTGCTCGGCCGCCTCGAACGCCTCGAACGCCAGGTGGCCAAAGGGGTGGCTGCCGCCCCCGCTCCAGCGCCGGCACCACGTGATCCGTCAACCGGTAGGGCCCAGATCGGCGGTCATGCACGTCGTGGCGATCCAACGGGTGGCACCGAACGGCCAAGCACAACACCAGTGCCTGCCGCAGAGCCGGCTGGCGCACCAGCGCCTGCTGCAGCGGTCGCGCCAGTCGACGCCGCCGGTGTGATCGCTGTCTGGGAGGACCGAGTTCGTCCGGGACTCCCCGGTCTCGCACGGGCGCTCTTCACTGCGACATCCATCGACGGCGTTGAACTCAACGATGGCGGCGTCACCGTCATCGTTCGTGCGCCGAGTGAGGTTCACGCCACAAAGTGTGAACCTCACCGCGAACCGGTGGAGTCGGCGCTCAGCGCTGCGTTGAACACTCCTGTCACGGTCACAGTCACCGCCGGCGGGGGCTCAAGCCCATCACCATCCCGCGAGGTTCTGCCGGCACCTACGGTGCAGGCAGACGATGACGTCGACCTCTCTGAACTCGTCGATGCACCGCCCGAGGCTCATCGATCTGCCGAGCAGGACGTGGCGGACATCTTCCCCGGATCTCGCATGATGGAGACCGAGGACTGACGTGGCTGCCGTCCACACTCCCCCCGTTCAAACGCTCATCGATGAGCTCGGACGCCTCCCAGGCGTCGGGCCGAAGTCGGCCCAGCGACTCGCGTTCCATCTTCTCAAAATTCCTGATGTCGATGCACACCGCCTTGCCGACGCGATTCGCGAGGCCAAGGCTCGGGTTCGGTTCTGCGAGCGATGCTTCAACGTCTCCGAAGATGATCTCTGTCCAATCTGTGCCGATGAGCGCCGCGATCCGTCCATCATCTGCGTGGTCGAAGAATCACGCGACATCATCGCCATCGAGCGAACCGGCGAATTCCGGGGTCGCTACCACGTCCTTCTCGGAGCGATGAACCCCCTTGAGGGCATCGGTCCTGACCAGCTGAAGATTCGCGAGTTGCTCGCTCGGCTTGGACCCGAAGCGGTGAACGAGGTGGTGATCTGCACCAATCCGAACACCGAGGGCGAGGTGACAGCGATGTACCTGGCCCGACAATTGACACCTCTTGGCATCACCGTGTCGCGGCTCGCGAGCGGGCTGCCCGTCGGCGGCGACCTCGAATATGCCGATGAACTCACCCTTGGGCGGGCTTTTGAGGGCCGCACCAAGGTTGCTGGCTGACTTAGACCCGAAGGATCAGGGCATCGCCCTGTCCGCCGCCGCCACACAGAGCAGCAGCGCCATGCCCACCGCCACGGCGACGGAGTTCATGAGCGAGGGTGAGCGCCAGTCGGTTACCGCTCATGCCGATCGGATGCCCGAGTGAGATCGCTCCACCGTTCACATTGACCACGTCTTCGGAGATGCCGAGATCAGCGATCGAAGCGACACCGACGGCAGCGAACGCCTCATTGATCTCGAAGAGGGAGATGTCGCTCAGGCTGAGATCGGTGCGGGCAAGAGCCGCTCGAATGGCGTTGGCGGGCTGCAGGAGCAGCGACGGGTTATCAGGTCCTGCCACCATGCCGTAGGAGACGTATTCGGCGAGCGGGGTCACCCCGCGGTCAGCGGCGGCCCGCTCAGACATGACGACGATGGCAGATGCACCATCCGAGATCTGTGAGGCGTTGCCCGCGGTGATTGTTCCGGCCCCGCCGAACGCTCCGCGCAAGTTGCTCAGGCTGTCTGAGGTGGTGTCGGATCGGATGCCTTCATCTTCGGTGACCATGATCGGGTCGCCACGGCGCTGGGGAACGGCCACAGGAACGATCTCATCGGCAAGGCGACCATTCTTGGTGGCATCGGCTGCACGTTCGTGAGATGCGGCAGCGACGCGGTCTTGCTCAGCGCGCGAGATCGACCCGTCGGCGTACTGCTCGGTGCCGGCGCCCATCAGGCAGGCATCGAAAGCACACCAGAGGCCGTCCCGGACGATGGCGTCCTCGAGGTCGGTGTTGCCGTAGCGGAAACCGGCTCGTGCGCCAGCAAGGAGATGCGGAGCGTTGGTCATCGACTCCATCCCGCCTGCCACCACGATGTCTGCTTCCCCAGAGGCGATCATCTGGTGGGCGAGGTAAATCGAGTTGAGGCCCGAGAGGCACACCTTGTTGATGTTCACCGAGGGGACACTCATGGGGATACCGGCACCGGCTGCTGCTTGTCGGGCGGGGACCTGCCCCTGGCCGGCCATCAGTACTTGGCCCATGATGACGTGGTCGACGTCTGCTGGGGTCACACCTGCCCGCTCGAGGGCTGCGGCGATGGCCACCGAGCCGAGTTGGGCGGCAGACATAGTCGAGAATGCCCCGCTCATTTTGCCGATTGGGGTCCGGGCTCCGGCGACGATCTTCGTTGCGCTCATATCGCGACGTTAGCCCTCGGGCTCGTTGCGCTCGGCCCCGAGCATTCTGAGTGCCAATCGCGCATAGGTAGCGGCGAGTTCCTCGGGGCTGACACTTCCTGCCGGGTTGTACCAAGCAGAGACGCCGATACCCATGTCGAGGATCGCATAGGACGACCACCGATCCGAAGACGTCGTGAAGAGGTTGAGTTCACGTCCCTCCTGTACGAGCTCACGGAACCGTGATTCGTACTCGCGTCGAAGGTCGAGAATTCGCGTTCTGTTCGGTTCCTCTAACGAGTCGATCTCGCGGTGCCCGACAAAGGCTTCGTATCGCTGCTCAGCGTGGTACTGAACGTGGACAGCGGTGATCCGCTGGAGACGATCGCGGACGTCTCCTCCGAGTATGAGAGCGGCCCGCTGACGGCGCAGGAGTTCGGTCATCATCCCCGTGACGATCTCGACGAGGAGCTCCTGCTTTGAGGCGATGTGTTTGTAGAGGCTCGGACCTCGGATCCCGAGGCGGTCGCCGATCTGGGCCATCGTTGTCGCGCTGTAGCCGATGGTTGCGAAGAGTTCGAGGGCGGCGTCGAGGATCTCGTGGTGACGGTCGCTCGGGCCGGCGTTCGGCCGATGGCCACCTGCGCTTGGCACATGGGTCCTCCCAACTGGGTGAGGATCGAGCACTGCCATGCACTCACGTTACGCGAAAACTGCTCGTTCGGCTAACGATCGTTAGCCATCCTCGGCTACAGTATGGCTAATACCCATTAGCCATACGATCAGGGAGCCGTCAACCATGCAGCACATTCTCGACGCAATCCAGGCCGGCGCCTCAAGCGACGAGATCGCCAACCTGCCCATTCCCGAGTCCTACCGGGCCGCCTACGTCCGCCGAGACGAGACCGGGATGTTCGAGGGCATGGCCTCGGCCGACAAGGACCCCCGCCAATCACTCCACGTCGACGAGGTAGCGACACCAGAACTCGCCCCCGACGAGGTC